>CAZZCM010000017.1:0-9845 GCA_964652445.1 uncultured Muribaculaceae bacterium
TTTCCCCCTAACTATACAACATACTACAATTCGTATTATAACAGTTTTTCAAGATTTTGCAACCTTTTTCAAAGATTTGGCACTTTTCGTTCGCCGTAAATTTTAAAAAACTGTTATTCATGAAAGAAAAAACGAACTATCAAAGTTCGAATATTTTTCTTGTAAAGTGAATGGGAAAATTATTTTAAAGTTATTGTTTTTTTGAAGGTAGTTTTTTTTGTAACTACTATTTTAGTGATTGTTCCATAAGCTCTTTGTTTTTGATTAGTCTTTCGTTTTTGGGGTCGTACTTTAAAGCGATATCTAAATAATATAAGGCTTCAGCTATTTTGCCTAAGTTATATTTACATATTGATAGGATATCATAAATAGTTCCATCATAGCAGAAAGGCTCATTTATGTAGTTTTTATATTTGGTATTTATTTTAAGGGCAATTAATAAATATTCCTCGGCGTCTTTGTAGTTATTGTTTTCGTATTCTATTATAGCACTTTCGACGTATGGTTCTCTTAAATAAGGTGTTTCTTCCCTAGCTTTTTTTAGCCAAAGTCTTGCTTCGTCTAATCTATTTAGGGCTTTATAAGATCTAGCAATAAAACGCATTGAGGCTGATCTTTCATCTTTCCAAGTAGCTGATTTTAAATTTAGATGTTTAATTAGAGTATCTATACATTTATTATATTTTTTATAAT
This sequence comes from uncultured Muribaculaceae bacterium, assembly GCA_964652445.1. Taxonomy (GTDB): domain Bacteria; phylum Bacillota_I; class Bacilli_A; order RF39; family UBA660; genus Coprosoma. Next base: position 694 of record CAZZCM010000017.1, read on the forward strand.
ACATGTATTCTCTACCTAAGTAATGCATATTACGGTCATCTTCGGGGTCTTCTTTGACCGAAAGTTCTAAAAGTGGAAGATATGAACTACGGGATTTTGTTTTATCTGGATAGTGATTAATGGTTATTTCATCGGTTGTTAGATTGTTTTCAAGCCCTTCATATGCAAGCGTTTCATGAACTGGGTGTGTCCATTTATAGCCATGTCTTTTATGGATTTTTTCGATGTAAAAATTGACGGCGGGATTACCGTATTCATCGAAACTCCAATTATAGTTATATCGAAGTCTTGTTATTTTGGCATTCCATAATTTTTCTAATGTTTTTCGCCATCCAGGCTCGATTACCTCATCTAGATCCATACAAATACATATATCGGTATCTTCGGGAACTAGATTTAATGATTCGTTACGAGCAACATCAAAACGCCATGGATTGATTATTTTGGTTTGTACTATTGCTCCTCTTTTTTTTAATTTTTCTACGGTATTGTCGGTCGAACCAGTATCTAAAACGTAAATGTTATCGGCGTCTTTTATCGAGTCCATCCATCTATCGACAAATTTTTCTTCGTTTTTAGATATGGCGTAAACGCATACTTTATATTTACTCATATATTTCTCCCTTCTTTTTAGTTTATGAGTTTTGCAGATTATTATGTAAATTTCTACATAATTAAAAAGACTAATCTTTGTTTAAATTCTTTAGTCTTCTAATTACTTTTTTTTCGATTCTTGAGATGTATGATTGGCTTATTCCTAAAAGTTTAGCAACTTCTTTTTGGGTCATTTCTTCGGTTCCAAATAAGCCATATCTTAATATCATTATCTTTTTATCTCTTTCATTGAGATTTTCAATTTCGTTATAAAGCATTTTCTTTTCGATTTCTTTTTCTAAGCCTTTGGTGACAATATCGGAATCAGTTCCCAAAATATCTTCCAGATGTAGTTCATTTCCTTCTGAGTCGTAGCTTAAATTATCTTCAAAGCTAATTTCTCCTCTTCTTTTTTTGTTTTTTCTTAGGAACATTAAAATTTCATTATCAATACATCGTGAGGCATAAGTAGCTAGTTTAATATTTTTATCAAGTTTATATGTATTGACTCCTTTTATTAGACCAACACTGCCTATGCTAACTAAATCTTCTAAATCTATACCAGTGTTTTCGTATTTTTTTGAAAGAAAAACAACTAATCTTAGGTTGTGTTCAATTAATTTGGCTCTAGCAAATTTATCACCATTCATGGATTTTTGAACATACATAACTTCTTCTTCTTTGGTTAAAGGCTCTGGTAGTTTATCACTACTACCGATAAAGAAGATATTTTCTTCTTCGAAAAATATTCGTAATAAGTTTTTTATTTTTTCTAACATTTGTTATCCTCCATTTTTCCATTTAATAATATATCTACTCCACTAATGTTTAGATTTTCACTAAACCCCAATAGAACATCATAAGTTCTTATGCCGATTATTTCTACTTTGGCCTCGATGCATTCAATTACTCCGCTACCATCAATGGCCATGTAAGGTACTAAGATTTTTTTGGCTTTGAAGGTGTTTGGAATGTTGGTGATAATGACTGGTTTCCCTTTATATGTTAAGGTGTTTCCAGTATCTAAATACCCATTTAGGTATAATGTTTTTTTACCTATTTTTAGATTTACTTTGTGATAGTTTTTTATCTTTTTTTGAAATACTTTACTTTGCCTTACATAAATATATAGAATTATTGGTGAAATTATGAATAAAAATATTACATTTATACTTAATCCATTATTGTAAAATATTAATCCTTCGTGTTTGTATGAAAATTCGATATTTAAAAGGTAAAGGAAACCACCTAATAAAATACTGACTATGTAAAATACTCCAATGTTGGTTAATGTGTATTTTAAATCTTTATAGTAAAAGGTGAATAAATTCATTAAAATACTTAAGTATATTTTTATAATGAAAAGCTGAATTGAATTAATATTGAAAAAAAGGACTAATGTGCTTAAGCTACCGATAAAAGCTCCTAGGATAATATTAAAGATTTTTACGTTGCGTTTTAGAACTATGGATGTTGTAAGTAAAAGAAGAAAGTCAAAGGCGAAATTGATAAATAAAACACCATCAATATAGACTGTCATAACTATCACCTTTTTAATTATAAAAAACGGCATTTAAATTTAATGTCGTTTAATCTTGTTATTTTGGATTATGTTTTTTTGTGTATGTTTTTTGCAATTCTTCGATATTTCCATAACTATCTTCAAGTTTTTTTGCCATTTCTTCATCTAAACTTTCCATGGCAACTTGTAAATATACTTTTTTGAATTCTATTCTTGCTTGTTCAAGTGGTGATTTGGCTTCTAGCATTGTTTTTAAAATTTCGGTGTATGCGACCTCGGAGAAATTATAGAGGACTTCTGTTTTATCGAAGTGGTACTCATCTGGTTCTATACCTAATAGGTAGGCTAAGAAATCATCATCGAAGTCTAAAAGATTTTTGATGTTTGTATTTGTGCTGAAAAAGTCTTCGGTTAAATTACTATCTGATAATATTGCTTCATATTTTACGGTTATTAAACTTGTTCTTTCTTCTACGGTTAAAGCTTCATTAATGGTTTTTTCAAATCTTTTTAAAACTTTTATTTGATGACTTTGAGTAATATAATCTGGAACATCGGAACTTTGGTATAAATTATCATTTGGGGTTTTGATGGTAGGGATTATATCTACTAATCTTTTGGTCACGATGTCATTACGATTACTGTCGTTTTTACAAAGATGGAATAAGCCTTTGAGATCTTTTAGTTTATCTATTTCAGCGATAAAAGTTATGTGATTTATAATGATATCAAATATGGCATCTGATATTTCTTGACATTCGGATATATTTTGGGCCACTTCTCTTTCTTTTTGAAGGAGGTCTTGCAAATATTCTAATGTTTTATTAAATTGATTACTACTTTTTTGTCTTCTTATTTCTAGTTTACATAGTTTCATTCCAGTACTATAAATTTCACAAGATAGTTTTACTAATTTAAATAGTTGTTCTATTAATTCTTGAGAAAATTTATCGTTTTGACTATTATCTAAGATTTCATCATTTATGATTGGAATGTTTTTTTCGTATGTAATATTGGTTTTCTTTTCATAGGCTTTTTTGACCATATTATAAATGGTTTCAGCAATATTGGTATCCATATCTAATGAGATTGTTTGATTATTTTCCAAATCTAGTTCTATGGCCTCTAAAATTTGTCTGATATCTGATGCTTTCATTTTCCTTAAAACGTATTTTATTTCGTCTAGTTCATTTCTGATTTTGTCTAAATCAATATTATCTTCTGGACCGATAACTAGTAAATCGCTAATAACGTCTTGAATATAGTAGAAATAAGTTTGTTCTTGCATGATTTTGTAGGTTTCGATATCAGGTTTATGGTTTGTTGATGTTTCATCTGATATGGTTAACCCAAATGACAAGGCATTATCGGCAATTGATGTTTTAACTAAATTTTTAGCATTAAAGCCGGCAAATAAAAGCTCTGTTTCGATTTCTGGCTGATTGAAACTTCTTTCGTATTTTAACTTTAATAATCTAGTATATTTTTTTGAATTTGGATTCATACTTTTAATAAAAGCTAGATGCATATCGGCTATTTGTTTGAAATTTATTTGAGCTTCTAAATGTTCCTCATAGTAAAATAAGTCACTCTGTTCTAATTCTATTTTATTAAATACGTAGGAAATACGTCCTCTAATGCATTCTTCTTTTTCTTTATCATCACCAGAAAATTCCGCAATATACATTTCAATTTCATTGTCAACATCTTCTATGGAAATGTATGATGCTATACTTGAAATAATGCGATTTTCTTTTGATTTTAAAATTCTTAATTTTTTTAAGCATTTTTCGAAGTGCATGCTAGCGAGTTGATTTTGTTTTTCTAGGGGTAGCATTTCTTTAAATGTTAAATCATAAATACGACTATCAATATCTATAAGTGTTGATAAGGCAGCATTTACTTTATCAAAATCATAATAGGTAAATACAATATTGAAATCGTCATCAAAATCGTCATCATAATCATCGAATTCGTCAAAATTGTTCATAAGTCTTTTCCCCCTGACTTTTATATGAATATTATAGTAAATTTTTTAAGAAAAAACAATATTTAATGTTTGGTTAGATAATTTATTATGGTATATGGGTTATAGAAGGTAAACTAAATTTTCTACATAAATATGAAAAAAAGGCTTAATAGGAAAATGATTATTATATCTATTTTTCAATAAGTCTTTTTATTGTTTGTCCTACTTCTTCTATTTTGCACTCTTTATCAATTTTTCCATCTCTAGTTTTGATTTCGACAATACCTTCGCTTGCTTTTTTACCAACGGTTATTCGAATTGGTATTCCAATTAATTCCATGTCATTAAATTTAACTCCTGGTCTTTCATTACGATCATCTAATAACGTATCGATATCTAATTTATTTAGTTGATCATAAAGTTCATTAGCAACTTTGTTCATTTGGTCATCGTTTGGATTAATTAAAACTATTGATGTTGTAAAGGGGGCAACTGATACTGGCCATATGATACCTTTTTCATCATTGTGTTGTTCAACGATAGCTGCCATGCATCTAGCTGTTCCAATTCCATAACATCCCATATCTACGGGTTTTTGTTTATTATTTTCATCTAAATAATATAAACCTAAACTTTCTGAATATTTGGTCCCTAGGTCAAAGATATTTCCGACTTCAATACCTTTTTTGAAATATATTGTTCCGCCACAGCAAGGGCAAATGTCGCCTTCTTCGATATTGATAATATCGCCGGTTTTGTATATTTCAAAATCACTTAGATTTACATTTATATAGTGATAGTCGGTTTTGTTAGCTCCAGTAACAAAGTTACTCATGACACTGACTTCGTTATCAATAACTATTTTAGCTTTTATGTTAACTGGTCCTAAAGAGCCAAAAGAAGCATCGGTTACTGTTTTTAATTCTTCTTCGGTGGCCATTTCAACTGATGTGGCGTTTAATAATTTACGAAGTTTTGTATCGTTTAGTTCTCTATTTCCTTTAACTAATACAAAGATTATTTCCCCATCAACATTACAAACTAAGGTTTTTACGGCTTTGTCTTCTTCTATTTTTAAAAAATCTAAGATATCATTTATTGTATGAACGTTTGGTGTATGGACTAATTCCATGGCCTTTGGATTTTCTTTGTCTATTTCTTTGGTTTTTACTTCGGCAATTTCAATGTTTGATGAGAAATCACATTTGTCACAAAGGACCAAAATGTCTTCTCCTATTTCGGTTACAGCTTGATATTCTTCTGAAAGTCTTCCACCCATAGCTCCGGTATCGGCTTTTACTATACGGTAATCGATACCCATACGGTCAAACATGTTATTATAAGCTTTAGCCATTTTATTGTATGAAATTTTTGTGTGCGATTCATCAATATCGAAACTATAGGCATCTTTCATGGTGAATTCTCTAGTTCTAATAAGTCCATATCTGGGTCTAGTTTCATCACGATATTTATTACCAATTTGATATAGGTTAAATGGCATATCTTTATATGACTTGATTTTTTCTTTGGCAGCCATTACGAATAGTTCTTCGTGGGTTGGTCCTAAAACATAATCACGGTTATAACGGTCTTTTAAACTAAACATGTCTTCACCAAATGCATTACGTCTTCCAGATTTTTCGAAGATTTCACCGGCTATTAACTGTGGCATTGTAAGTTCGTTTGCACCAGCTTTATCCATTTCATCTCGAATAATGTTTTCGATTTTTTGTTTTACTTTAAGTCCGAGTGGCATAAACATATAAATTCCACTAGCGGTTTTTTTTATCATTCCGCTTCTTACTAGCAAGTTACTACTTACTGAATCTTCGTCTTTGACATCTTCTCTAATTGTGTAGAAAAAACTATTGCTTAATTTCATAAATATCCTCCTCATTATTTACCAAAAAAAGGATTATACCATAAGGAGTGCCTTAGGCACGGTACCATCCTTTTATTAACTTAATTTGGATAACGGTTTTACCCGGGAATGTTTTCATTCCACTTCGAAGGTAGGAACTATAAAATATCATAACTTGTTTCCACCAGTCCAAGTTCTCTTTATATGATTTATTAAATAATATTCCTTCGTTAACGCTTTAATACATCTTAACATACTTCTATATTTTTGTCAAAAATTAATTGTTATATACTTGCATGTTTTGTTAACTTTTAGTATAATTATTTAGGATATACTTAATTAGCGTTAGGTGCACTCCTTTTCATTTACGTGTAAAGGAGGTGGTTCAAATGACTAAGAGAGAAAAATTTCTTTCTTTTGTTATCTTGCTCCTCTTTATTTTAGTTTTTATACTAATGTATAAATTCCTTTTTTAAAGAAAAGTACACTAACGCTCAGCTAGAGTATTAGTGTACAACCTCATTTGGAGTGTACCTAACCTTGCAGAAGTTAAGTATATCCTTTTTAGTGTATGCATTTTCTTCGCTTACATACTAATCTTAACATACTTCTATATTTTTGTCAAAAATTAATTGGCTCTATGGATTTTTAATTTTGTAGCTATACTATCGGTAATGATAAATAATAAAACAACATATATAACATTTATGAGTAATGACTTGTAAATACTTTTTAATAGTGTAAAAAAGTCGAATGAAATATTGGCTGTAATTAATAAAAGTCCATAAGCGATTAATCTATAAATTACGATGCTTATTATAGCTACAATAGCTACATTAATATAATTGTTTGATAATATTAAATTAAGTTTCATAATGATAAAGGCAATTACTAAGAATAGAAAGCCATGAATAATTATTGTATTAGTGTATATAAGGTCGTAACAGGCACCGGTTACAAAACATGTTAATAAGTATTTGTTTTTTTTATCGTTAAAATAAGGATAAATAATTATTAATGACATTAAAGTAAATAATGGCATCAATATACTATTTAGTGGGATAAAATTAGAAATTAAACTATCTAAAATGAATGAAATTATTAAAACAGTTATTATCATTATTTTTCTTTCCTTTTTAAAATAGATACGTAATCAATATTATCAAAGTTTACTGAGCTTTTTACTAAGGCTACTTTTGATAAGTCAAAATTATCGGTTGTTACTTTGGTTATGTGACCCACTAATAATCCACTTGGGAAGATATCTCCCATACCGGTTGTTACGACATCAGCGCCTTTGGGAATGGTTAAGTTTTCACTAATACCTTCAACGGTATAAGTATTCGTTTTGGCATTATATTTTGAAATTAGACCGTAGGCATATTCTTCCCCTATTTTTATTTTAACACTGATTTTATCACTCATGTTTTCATTAGCTAGAAGTTTTACGGTACTATAGTAATTACTGACACTCGTTATTTTGCCAATAAGACCATCATTATTGATAACGGCCATATCTTTTTTTATTCCATTTTTGCTACCTTTATCGATGGTTACTTCGTCGTACCAATAGTCAATATTGCGATTTACAACGGTGGCATTTTGATATACTTTATCACTAAGAATTGTATTGAGTTCTAAATTCTTTTTTAATGTATTTACTTCATCTTTTAAATTGTCATTTTCAGCTTCAATGCTTTTGATTTTTTCTTCTTTTTGCTTTAGTTCTTTATATTTTTCATATATATCGTTTTTTTCTTTGGCTTCTCGTATTTTTTCTTTGATGAAATTTACTGGTGATGATATGATATTTATAATAAATGTTCCACTATCTTTTACCATTTTTTCTGGAAAGCTTAAATTTCTATCTTTTTGTAGGGCAACTGAAAGGACTACTAATAAGATTGCGATTAAAACAATTACAATAATCAGTAAATAACGTTTTTCAAATTCTCTTTTTCGATACATATTATCACCCATCTAAAATTATAATACTTTTTTTTTAGAAAACCAACTAAATTTTCCCATTTTCTAAAAAACTATAATATTTATTTTCACCTATTATGACATGATCAACTAATTTTATACCCATAAGCATACCGATTTGGTTTAGTTTGTCGGTTACTTCGTCATCGTCTTTACTTGGTCTGACATCGCCGTTTGGATGGTTATGAACACATATAAAGGCTGTAGCATTTACCATATATGCTTCTTTGAAAATATCTCTTGGGTGAACCATACTTTTATTAACGGTCCCCATAAATAATAATTTTTCTTTAAGGACTTTTTTATTGGAATCTAAATATAAACAGTAGAAGTGTTCTTGATATTCACTAACGATGTTTTTATAATAATCATATACAATCTCGGGACTTGTTATGCGAACATTAACTATTTTATCTTGTTTGATGTTCATGCGTCTATGTAGTTCTTGGATAGCTAATATTAGACAGGCTTTAGCACTGCCGATTCCTTTGATTTTTGTAAGTTCATGAAAGGTGATGTTTTTTAGATTTTGAACATTTCCAATTTCTCTTAATATTTGAGCAGCTAATGTTTTGGCGGATACATCTTTAGTGCCAGTTTTTAAAACTATTGATAGTAGTTCTTCGTCACTTAGACTACTTACTCCTTTATTTATTAGTCTTTCTCTTGGTCTTTCGTTTATGGGTAATTCTTTTATTTTAATATTCATTGTTTACCAACTCCTCATATTTTGATAGTACTTGATTACAGATAACGGTGATTGTTTCATCTTCTTTGGTTTTTGAAAGCAATTCATCATATTGTCTTAAAATAGTTAGAAACCCAGCATTATCGGTAATTTTTTCTTTTATGTATGTGTCATATCCCTTTTGTTTGTAATGTTCTTTTATTTTTTTGGCATTTTTTTTGCTGGTGGTAATACCTACATATGTATAGTACATATTGTCTTCGACATTGTAGATATAGTGCGGAAAATCTTCCATATTGTTTTCCATATTTTCTTTATTTGAATATACGCCTCTTTGAATGTAATAAATGGTTTCGGCATTTTTTGATACGGTTATACTATCGGCATTGTCATAACTACTAATTAAAGCATAAGCCATTAGTGAACCTAAAATTAATGAAACAGTTATGGGAAAAAAATATTTTTTCATGATATCACCTTTTTTTAGTTTAACTTAAAAAATATTCTAAATTTGTCGAATAAGAACATAAAA
>CAZZCM010000017.1:9945-15311 GCA_964652445.1 uncultured Muribaculaceae bacterium
TCTTTTATTTTGCCCCTTCTATATGTATGGTACGATATTTATATATCGATTTCCTTTTTTATTTTGAAAAAAATTTATTTTTGCATAAAAAAACATAGAATTTTTAGTTCTATGCTTTGTCTTTTTACTAGATTCCTCTTCTTCTTAAGAATGCTGGAATGACATCATCGCCTTCGTCATCGCTAATTGGTTCAACTAAATTTTCAGTAGCAGCATGTTCTGGAATTTCGTCTTTTTTATCATCAAAACCAGTTGCAATTACGGTTACGATTATTTCATCAGTAAAGTTTTCGTTAATAACCGCACCAAATATGGTATTAATATCGGTATTTGCTGATTTTCTAATTGCTTCTACAGCTTCCTCTACTTCGAATAATGTTAAATTAGGTCCACCTGTTACGTTGATAATGGCATCTGTTGCTCCATCGATACTTGTTTCTAATAGTGGGCTTAATACAGCTTGATTAGCAGCTTCTACAGCTCTATCTTCTCCTACACCAGCTCCGATACCGATTAAGGCATCTCCACGATTTTCCATAACAGCTTTAACGTCGGCAAAATCTAAGTTAATAAGTCCAGCGACAGCAATTAAGTCAGAAATTGATTGAACTCCTCTTCTAAGTACGTTATCAACTTCTTTAAATGAGTCTAAAAGTGGTGTTGATTTATCAATAATTTCTCTCAAACGGTCATTTGGAACAATAATCAAAGTATCAACATGTTCTTTTAATTCTTTAATTCCTTCTAAAGCTTGTGTCATACGTTTTTTACCTTCAAATGAGAATGGTTTTGTAACGATACCAACTGTAAGGGCACCTAAACTTTGAGCAATGTCGGCTACTACTGGAGCAGCTCCGGTACCAGTTCCGCCACCCATACCACATGTAATAAATACCATGTCGGCATCTTTGATAGCTTCTTCTAGTTCTGCTTTTGATTCTAAAGCGGCCTCTTTCCCGATTGTCGGATCGGCTCCTGCACCTAATCCGTTGGTTAATTTTTCACCCATTTGAATTTTTGTTTCTGCAAGTGAATTATTTAAAACTTGTGAGTCTGTGTTGGCAACTATAAAGTCGACAGCTTGTACACCTGATTCTATCATTCGGTTAACGGCATTACATCCACCACCACCGATTCCTATTACTTTAATTTTTGCTAATTGATCCATTTCTAATCCAAACATTATTTTTTCCTCCTATTCGCCGAAAAAGTATCCGAAGACTTTTCCTAGCATTGTGTCACTTGAAGTGTTTATGAAGTGCTTACTAGTTGATGATAACACTTCCATATCATCTTGATTAAGCATTGTATAATCTTGTCCTTTTAATTTTAGTGTGCTTATGAAATAAATGATATTTCCTAATGCAGTACTATATTTATTGTTTCTAACACCAATTAATTTAATATTCCCTATACTGGCACTATTACCTAATATACTAGCCAGTGTATATTCAAAATTAAGAGCATTGCTAACACCACCAGTTACTATTATATACTGAATTGCCCTATTTGTTAAGTGGTTAATTTCATTTTTTGCTAAAGAAAGGATTTCTTCTAGTCTTGATTGAACTACTTCTGAGGCTTCTAACTGATTGATTTTTATCTTTTTACCATCTAAGTTAACAATTTCGTAAGTATCATTAACATTGGCGTTTTTACGGTGGGCTAAAGCAAATTTTTCTTTTATTTTTTTGGCATCTGACATACCTATATGATACATATATGCTAAATCCTTATCAATTTCTTTGCCACCCATATTGACTATCTTAGTATCGACTGGCAATCCTTTATTATAAAGATTAACGGTTGTTATTTCACCACCAATATTGATAATAGCTCCAACACTATTTTCAATATCTTTGGTTCTAAAACTACCAATATCGCCTATACTACCTAAAGAGATGTCTGCCAGTTCAACTCCTAAACTTTCTAAAATACTGACAACTGAATATACGTTTTTCTTTGGAACTGTTACCATCATGGCTCTAGCCATTAATTTATTACCAGGAAAACCTTTGGGATCTTTCATAATGGTTTTGTCATTGATTTTAAAATCAATAGGAACAACGGCTACAAATTCTTTATCTTTATCTAGGTTGTGAGCAATTCCATCTTTAAAGGCTCTAATGATATCTTTGCCAGTGATTATTTCTTCTTCTATTTCAGTAATGCCTTTAATAATTTTATATTCAGCTAGATGACTAGGAACCGAAGCAATAACTTTATTTACTTTTACGCCAAGCATTTCTTCTACTTCTTTAAAGGCTTTTTCTATTGATTTTCTAGCTTTTTCAGGTTCAGTAATGAGGCCTTTTTTTATACCTTTGGCAGGTATAGAAGTTGCAGCAAGTAAATTCAAATGATTTTTATGTAATTCACAAACTACTAATTTAATAGTGTCGCTACCGATATCAATACTTGAATATACATGCTCCATCCTATCATCTCCTAATAGTATTATCATAATTATACTATATTTTTTTAAAAATGAAAAGAAAATGTCAAAAAAAACTGTTTTTTTATAAGAAAAAGACTATCTTTATTTTGATAATCTATTGCCGTTTTATTCTATTACTTTGAAATATTCTCCAGAGTCTAAATATAAAATTCCTTTTTTATTGTTGAACTCTTTAACAATTTCTATATAATGATTTATTTTATTAAATCTATTTAAGGTTAAATAAACATAGTTCCCATCATTCATGGTTAAGAGAAATCTTTCTTCGTCGACTTCGTTTGGGTCATATTTTATTTCGGATATCCTTTTAACTATGTCGTAGTTGGTGTCCGCCATTTTATCAAGAAAATCGTCATATATTTTATTTGGTACATAGTTTATTAAAGTTGGAACTGGAAAATTTGATTTTGTTTCTTTTCCATTTTCTAAAACTGTTTTTTTATTTGGGGCATAGTAAAATAATGGTAAATTTTCTTCGACCTCAATACTGACGTTGGTAATAAATCTTTTTTTGACTTTTGCCTTTTTTATATATGGATCTTTTTCCAGTCTATTTTCAATTAGACCGGAAACGTTTTGCATACTGCTTGGGTAATTATCTAAACCAGCTAGTTTAATAATTTCCCATTCGCTATATAAGGTATTTCCTTTAACGGTAATAACTGATATTTTTAAACCATAAATATATGTTATGGCAAGAGCCACTATAATTATTATAAACACTATTAAGATACTTTTGCCTTTTAGTTTTCTCTTTTTTTTCTTCTTTTTAGCCATAGCTAAACCACCTTTTATCTTATAATTTCTTGTTCATATTTTAGTTCGATATTATATTGTTTTTTTACTTTTTCTTTTACTAACATGATAAGTTTTTCAATGTCTTCGCCATTAGCGTTTCCGACGTTAACAATAAAATTGGCGTGTTTTTCACTTATCATGGCATCACCTATGCGCATGCCCTTAAGACCTAAGTCTTCAATTAATTTGCCAGCAAATGTTCCTTCAGGATTGCGAAAAACTGAGCCGGCTGATGGAAATTCTAAAGGTTGCGTTTCTAATCTTTTTTGTTGTCTTTCTTTTATTTGTTTTAATAATTCTTCGGACTTAGCTTTTTGCAATTGTAATTTGGCAGTTATACATATATAGTTTTTATGTTTTAGTATGCTTTCACGATAACCAAATTTTAAATCTTCATTGGTTAGGGTTAATAAGTTTTGATTTTCATCTAAAACTTCTATTTCCAGTACAATTTCACTCATAGATGAATTATAAGCTCCAGCATTCATATAAATAGCTCCACCTATAGTTCCTGGAATTCCAGCAGCAAACTCTAATCCACTTAACCCTAAGTTGGCAGTTTTAAGGGCTAATTTCATTATGTTATAGCCAGCACCTACGGTAACTATGTTATCATTTATTATTAAACTATTTAATCTATCTAACTTAATGATTACTCCATCGTAGTCTCCTTTGAATATAACATTTGAACCGTTTCCAAGGATTTTGTGTTTTACTTGTTTTTCATTTAAATATTTTATTAATCTTTTTAATTCTTCTATATTATTTGGATAGACTACTTTTTTTATTTTACCAGATAATTTATATGTTGTATAATCTTTTATATTTTGATTTTCTAAGGTTTTTCCGAATGATTCTATCATTTGACTAACTCTTTCAATTTATTATAAATGATTGATGCACTATCAACTACTTTAAGCTTTTTAAGATTATTTTTCATATTTTTTAATTTAACTGGATTATCTATAAGTTCGTCTATTGTTTTAATTAAGGTATCTGGAGTTAAGTTTTTTTCTTCAATCATAAGCGTAGCATCATTTTTGATTAAATCTAAAGCGTTAATATATTGATGATTATTAGCAACATATGGTGATGGTATTAAAATGGTTGGAATTTCTAAGGCAATAAGCTCACTTAGGGTTGAAGCTCCAGCTCTAGTAATCATTACATCGGTTCTTTTCATCACTTTTACTAAATTTTCATAAAATGGGATAACTTTTACATTACTAGGAAATTTATTGTCTTTGATTTTTTCATATACAGTTTTACCAGCGACATATAAAACTTCATAGTTTTTACTAGCAAATTGATCCATTGTTTCAATAACTACTTTATTAACTGTTTTTGATCCTAGTGAACCCATGGTAATTAGAACTAATTTCTTATTTGAGGATAATCCTAGCTCGGTTTTGACCAAAGCATGTACTTCAATTGCTTTTTGACTACATGGATTGCCTGTTAAAATTGTTTTTTCTTTAGGTAGATACTCTGTTGATGATTTAAAGGAAACTCCGATTAAATCGCAATATTTAGCTAAGTATCGGTTGGATTTTCCAGGAATACTATTTTGTTCATGGATAAATGTTTTATAGCCTAGTTTTTTGGCACTAATAATTACAGGAACGGTTACATAGCCCCCTACACCAATAACCACATCAGGGTTAAATTCTTTTATCATTTTTTGGCAGTCTCTAAAGCTTTTGAATATGCATCTTAAAGTTTTTATATTTTTAAATAGGTTTTTTTTATTGAAACCGTACATTTCTATTGTTTTAAATGGTATTCCTTTTTGAGGAACGATATCTTTCTCCATTCTGTTATGAGTTCCAATGTATAAAAATTCACTATCAGGTTCTTGCTCTTTTATTTTATCTATAATTGCAAGGGCTGGATATATATGTCCACCTGTTCCACCTGCACTAATGATGACTCTCATCTAACCACTTCCTTATATTCATTATACCATAATTATATTCTCTGCCAAGTAAAATAGAAATAGTGAAATGAAAAGATGTAAAGAAAGGCTTGGTTTTGTTCTTGTGTTATCTATAAATAATTTTGTTGCTTTTTTACTTATTTTTTTATTTTTTTGCGTTTATTTACAACATTT
>CAZZCM010000018.1:0-14801 GCA_964652445.1 uncultured Muribaculaceae bacterium
AAAAATATAACAAAAAACCTAGTAATAACTAGGTTAATCTCTAATACTTGAGGTTTTGATAGCCGCTTTAGATCTTTCAACAGAGGCTACTAATTCGGCTTTTTTCTCTAAATCATACTTACCTTTTTCCAGTTCCTCTTCGGCTATTCTTTGATCTTTGAGAATTTCCTCAGTGTTAAGTTTATCGGGCCAACCGGCAAAATCAACAACTGCTGACACTTTATCTTTTGTAACTTCGATAAAACCTTCACTTACAAAAGCATGTTTTTTTTCTTTATCTTTTTCAATTTCTAAAGTACATGGTTTAATAGCTATTAACATTGGTTCATGATTAGCCATTATTCCGATATCACCAGTAATTGCATGAAAACTAATGAAATTTACATCATCTTCGTAAAACACGCCAGTAGGTGTAATGACATGAAATTTAAATGTTTTGCTCATACCCTCACCTACTGTTCCATGGTTTTAGCTTTTTCAATTACTTCATCTATAGTTCCTACCATAAAGAAAGCGTCTTCTGGATATTCATCCATTTTGCCATCGATAATTTCCTTAAATCCTCTAATAGTCTCACTTACTGGAACATATTTGCCAGGGATACCTGTAAATTGTTCACCGACAAAGAATGGCTGAGACAAGAATTTTTGGATTTTACGTGCTCTGTAAACAATTTTTTTATCTTCATCAGATAATTCATCCATACCTAAAATTGCAATAATATCTTGAAGTTCTTTATATTTTTGTAAAATTTCTTGAACTTTTCTTGCAACATTGTAATGCTCTTCACCAACAATGGCTGGATCCATAATTCTTGAATTAGACTCAAGCGGATCGACAGCTGGATAAATACCAAGTTCCGCAATCGACCTTGATAAAGCTGTAACGGCATCTAAATGCGCAAAGGTTGTTGCTGGTGCTGGATCGGTATAGTCATCGGCTGGAACATAAACTGCTTGAATAGAAGTAATTGAACCATTTTTTGTTGATGTAATTCTTTCTTGCAATGCACCTACATCAGTAGATAAAGTGGGTTGGTAGCCAACTGCTGATGGAATTCTGCCTAATAAAGTGGAAACTTCTGAACCTGCTTGAATAAATCTAAAGATATTGTCGACAAAAAATAATACATCTTGATGTTTGACATCCCTAAAATATTCAGCCATTGTAAGTCCAGTTAATGCAACTCGCATACGAGCTCCTGGTGGCTCATTCATTTGACCAAACACTAAAGCTGTTTTATCAATAACTCCAGATTCAGCCATTTCATTAATCAAGTCATTACCTTCACGAGAACGCTCACCAACACCAGTAAATACGGAATATCCACCATGTTGGGTCGCAATACTGCTGATTAACTCCTGAATTAATACTGTTTTTCCGACTCCGGCTCCACCGAATAATCCAACCTTTCCGCCTTTGGCATAAGGCGCAAGTAAATCAATAACCTTAATACCTGTTTCGAACATTTCCGCAACTGGTTTTTGGTCGACAAACTTAGGTGCTGGTCTATGAATAGGCCATTTTTCACTGGCCTTAACATCGCCCTTATTATCGATAGCTTCACCTAAAATATTAAATACTCTTCCTAAAACTTCTTCACCAACAGGCGCTGAAATAGGTGCACCTGTATCGATGGCTTTTATTCCTCTTTGGAGTCCATCAGTTGAAGACATTGCTACACATCTAACTGTATCATTACCAAGATGTTGCATTACTTCAGCTACGATTTTACCATCATTAAAAGGAATATCAATCGCATTATAAAGATTAGGTAGTTTATCACTGTCAAATTTTATGTCTAAAACAGCCCCTGTAATTTGTGATATTTTCCCTTCATTCATCCTAATCATCCTTTCCATTAATTAGTGTTCATCGCTCCACCAATTATTTCTGATATCTCTTGTGTTATCGCTTGTTGTCTAGCTCTATTATAATCCAAAGTTAATTTTTTAGAAACCTTTTCAGCGTTACTAGTGGCCGCATCCATCGCATTCATACGTGCGAAATGTTCACTAACAAATGATTCAACCATTCCGCCATATAAAACACCTTTTATATATTGTCTAGTAAGTCTTTCAAATACAACTTCAGGTGAGGGTTCAAAATCTAAAACCTGTTTGGGTCTTCCTTCATCACCTTTAAAATCTTCTAATTCTAGTGGAAGTAGTTTAACTGAATATGGTACAAAGCTCATAGCTGATTCCATTTCTGTATAAATTAACTCAAGTTCATCGATGTCGCCATGTTTAAACAATTGAACCATCTTTTTGGCAATATCCGCCGCGATAAGAGTTGTTACTGAATACTTTTCTATTCCCAAATCGGTGTTAACATTATATCCGTTTTTTATCATATAATTTTTAACAACATTTCCAATTGGAAAAACAACAGAATTTTCCTTATCAATTATTTTTACAGCTTCTTTAATAATATTTGAATTATAGCCACCATTAAGACCACTATCAGAAGATATTACAATATAGCCCTTTTTTCTATTTTCTTTATTCTTTCTTTTGTCAAAGTAAACAAGCCTCATTTCTGGAGTACTTCTCATAATATCAGTCATAACTTCTTGAATATGTTTAAAGAATGGTAAGGTTCTATCATGCATTTCCCTGGCTTTTTTAAGTTTTGAAGCGGCAATCAACTTCATGGCCTTGGTAATCTTTTTTGTACCTTCAACACCTCTAATTCTAAGTTTTATCTCTCTAGTATTAGCCAATTTACTTCACCACCATTTCTATATATTAAAGATTTTCTTATATTCATTAATATTTGTGATAATCTTTTCTTCAAGCTCTTTATTTAAATCTTTTTTAGTTTTAATTTCTTCTAAAATTTCTGGAGCTTTTTCTAAAATATGATCAATTAAACCTTTATTAAATGTCTTAACATCTTTATTGTCAATATCAGCTAAATAACCATTAACTGCAGCATATAACATAACAACTTGTCTTTCAACTGGAATGGTTTGATATTGAGGTTGTTTAAGTAACTCTAAAATTCTCTCACCTTGAATTAATTTATTTTGAGTTGATTTATCCAAATCAGAACCAAATTGAGCAAAGGAAGCGAGTTCACGATATTGCGCTAAATCAATTCTTATTCTTCCTGATAATTTCTTCATGGCTTTAATTTGTGCGGAACCACCCACACGAGATACAGAGAGCCCAGCATTTACTGCAGGTCTTTGACCTCCAAAGAAAAGTTCACTTTCAAGATAAATTTGTCCATCAGTTATGGAAATAACATTGGTTGGAACATATGCTGAAACATCGCCAGCTAAAGTTTCAATGATAGGTAAAGCTGTTATTGAACCACCACCATGTTCATCATCTAACTTAGCTGCCCTTTCAAGTAATCTTGAATGTAAATAGAATACATCACCTGGATAAGCCTCACGTCCTGGAGAACGTCTTAATAATAAACTCATCGCACGATAACTTTGTGCATGTTTTGATAAATCATCATAAACTATTAAAACGTCTTTGCCTTTTTCATACATAAAGTATTCGGCAATTGCACATCCAGCATAAGGCGCTAAATACTGAACTGGTGCTGAATCACTAGCTGTAGAAGATACAACAATTGTATAATCCATCGCATCATTTTTCTTTAAAGTATCTACGACACCAGCAACTGAAGAAGATTTTTGTCCAATTGCGACATAGATACAAATAACATTTTGTCCTTTTTGATTGATAATTGTGTCAACAGCAATTGCTGTTTTTCCAGTTTGTCTATCACCGATGATTAACTCTCTTTGGCCTCTACCAATCGGAATCATTGAATCGATAGCTAAAATTCCTGTTTGAAGTGGAGTGTCAACTGATTTTCTAATCATAACACTAGGTGCTAGAAATTCAACATCTCTGTATTTATCGATAGCATAAGCTTCTTTACCATCAAGTACTTCACCCAAAGGATTAACTACTCTACCGATAATTTCATCACTTACACCAATACTAACTGGTTTCCCCGTTCTTTTAGCAACAGTTCCTTCCTTAACATTAGCCTCACCGCCTAATAAAACGCAACCGACATTTTCTTCTTCAAGGTTCATTGCCATACCAAAAATGCCATCACCAAAATCGATAAGTTCTCCAGCCATACAATTCTTAAGACCGAAAATCTTAACAATACCATCGCCTGATTCGATAACATAACCAATTTCATCTATTTTCATTTTTGCATCGTAGCCAGCAATTTTTTTTCTAATAATATCACTAATTTCTTCTGGTTTTATTAACATTTGATTTCCTCCTTTACAGTTTTTCATAAAATTTCATCTAACTTAGTTCTAATAGTGTCATCATAAACTTTCCCACCGGCAAAAACCTTAACACCACCAATCAAAGAACTATCAATTTTGACTTCGTACTTAACCTCATTAGCATCATAAAGTTTTTTATATTTAGAAGCAATGGCTGAAACCTCTTTATCAGTAAGTTCCAAAGCTGAAACTATAACAATACTTATTATTTTATTCATTTGATTAATCATATCTATATATTTAACGCATATGTCATTAATCAAATTAAATCTTTTTTCTTTTAAAACTAGCTCAATAAAATTAATAAAGGTCTGATCTTTTCCGGCAATTTCTTTTATAATATCTAATTTAACATCCTTTTTTACTCGAGGATTGTTCATCATTTCTCTAAACTCTGTATCATTTGCATAAAGATGAGAAATGGTCTTTAAATATTCGCCTACATTTTCTTTATTATCTACTGAATTTAAAAGAGCTTCTGCATATCTTATACTTACTGCAGCCATACTCTCACCTCTCTTATTTATCTTCTTTTATAAAAGTTTCAATAAGCTTTCTATTAGCCTTGCTGTCTAAATTCTTGCTTAACAACTTTTCACTAGCTTCTAGTACAAGATTAGAAATTTCTCCCTTAAGACTGGCAATTAATTGTTCTTTCTCAACCTTAAGCTCATTTCTTGTATTTTGAATCAGACGTTCTGCATCTTCTGTAGCTTTAACAATAATTTCATCGTATTGTTCTTTGGCCTTTTTCTCATAAGAATCCATAAGCAAAGCACCCTCTTCTTTAATTTCTTTAAGCCTTGCTTTATGTTCCTCTTCCATCGATTCAACTTTATGTCTAGCTTCTTCTGCCATATCTAAAGCTTCTTTAATCTTATTTGAACGAGTTTCCATATATTTACTAACAGGTTTAAACAATATTTTTTTCAAAATAAAATATAAAATTAATATATTTAAAACTGTAAAAAATAATGTTGCCCAAAATTCATTATTTATTTCCATATTGTAACTCCATTTCTATTTTCTAATAACATTTAAAACTCCAAGTTTGTTGCTTGAAGTTTAGAGTTATCATTTTGCCTATAATTGACCCATAAGCATAATTGCAATAACTAAACCATAGATTGCAGTTGCTTCTGCAAGGGCAGCACCTAGTAAGAAAATAGTTTGTATTTTTCCTGATGCTTCTGGTTGTCTAGCAATTGCTTGAGCAGCTCCACCAGCTGCGATACCGATACCAATACCTGCTCCTAAGCCTGTAAGAACAGCGATACCAACACCAATTAATCCTATCATTTCCATATTTTTCACCACCAATCAAATATTATTCTTCTTCCTCTTTTACTTCTTCAGCAATGTATAACGCTGTTAGAAATACAAAGATATATGCTTGAAGTCCACCATCGAATAAGTCAAAGTATAGACAAGCTATACTAGGAATTCCCCATGGGAGACTAGCAAATAGTAATTCCATTAAGATGTAAGCTCCCAAAATATTACCAAAAAGTCGCATACTTAACGATAATGGTTTGGTGATAAAGTCCAAAATATTGAATGGGAACAGGAATGGAAGTGGTTTAAATAGGCTTTTAATAAATCCAACAAAGCCTTTCTTATATAAACCTGCACCAATAACAATAATAATTGTCATAAGTGCTAGAGCAACGGCTACTCCAAGTGATCTTGCTGGCGGAGCAATAAGTCCACCGGTAAGTTCACTCATAAATAATGCTCCTATCGTATTGGCCACTGCTAAGAATAATCCGACAGTGCCTAGATAAGCTGCAAAGCTCTTACCCATTTTACCAATTTGATTTTCCGTAAAGTTATTAAGCGTTTCCACTACAATTTCTGCAGTATTTTGAAGTCCACGTGGAACAAGTTTCATTTTTCTTGTTGCCAAAAAAGCCCAGAGAATTATAACTGCCATTGCAATCCATGACATTATAATTACATTGGTTACTGGAATATCAAAATAAGGTATTTCAAATACAGTTTTAACATGATCATTCATATTGTCCTCACCCATATTATACTAAACTTATCACGCACTTTATAATTATAACTTATAATTAAACTAAATGTCAACGATAAAATGTCAATTTTGTGACAAAAAAATTCTAGTTTTTTTATTTCTGTGGCGTTGGGAGATTTACAATTATAACCAACATATTTATACATTTTTAAGTGCGGTTCAACAAAAAGATGATACCAAAATTTAGGTATCATCCTATTTACACGAAATATCTTTACTTTGCATTTTATTAAAGTATTTAACTGAGTTCTTTTGTAAATCAAATAATTCCAAATCATCGTCAAGCATATTAGGAACATCCAAATAATATTTAACTTCATATTCTAATTTATCATCTTTACTAATAGAAATTTTAATTCCATCTTTTTTGAGTAAAGCATTATTATAGGTGGAAGCACTCTCCTTAATATCATCTATAATCTCACTATCAGAGCTTTTATAAGATTTAGTAACTATAACATTAGTAATTTCATCCTTATTATTAAAACTAACGTCTATTGTTTCTACATTATTTAAATCCTTGGAATTTGTTTCAATTTTACAGGTTTTTGTAAAATCTTCATTCCCACATCCTGTCAAACATAAAGCAAAAATCAATAACCAAATTTTTTTCATCTTAATTTTCTCCTGGCTTTAATAAAGATAAGGATACTTTATTTTTCTCTAACATAATATCATCAACATAACAATCAACAATATCGCCGACGCTTACAATTTCACTAGGATGTTTAATAAATTTATTAGTTAATTTGGAAATATGGGCCATTCCATCATTATGCAGTCCAATATCGATAAATACTCCAAATGGGGCAACATTACGAACTGTTCCTTGAAGATGCATACCTATTTTTAAATCCTTAATATCCAAGATATCACTTTTCAAAATCGGTTGTGGCATTGCATCACGAGGGTCTCTATTAGGTTTCTTTAAGCACTCGATTACATCTTCTAGTGTATAAATATCAGTCCCCAAATCATTTACATAGTCATTAACACTTATTCTTTCTAATTTGGAAATAAGTTCATCAGTTCCAACTTTAGATAAATCCATGTCCAACTTTTCTAAAAGTTTTAAAGCTACATCATAACTTTCAGGATGAATGGCGGTTCCATCCAAAATATTTTCGCCATCATTAATTCTTAAAAAACCAATAGCTTGTTGATAAACTTTATCACTTAAAAGCTTAGCTTTCTTAATTTCTTTGCGAGAACTAATCTTGCCTTTTTCTTCACGATACTTAATTACCTTTTCAATATTCTTTTTAGTCATACCAGAAACATATTTAAGTAGTGATAAGGAAGCTGTATTTACATTAACGCCTACACTATTAACTGCTTTAGTTACAACAAAATCGAGAGATTCAGATAATTTCTTCGAAGAAACATCGTGTTGATAGGAGCCCACCCCCATTCCTTCTGGTGGAATTTTTACAAGTTCGGAAAGTGGATCTTGAAGTCTTCTACCAATACTAACCGCACTCCTTTCATTGGGGCTCAAATTAGGAAACTCCAAAGTAGCAATCTCCTCGGTTGAATATATTGAAGCTCCAGCTTCTGAAACAATCACGTATTTGCAGTTAAGCCCATATTCCTTAATCATTTCTGCACAAAACTTTTCACTTTCACGAGAAGCTGTCCCATTCCCTATTGCAATAATATCAATATTATACTTTTTAATTAATGAAGCAACCTTTTCTTTACATTTCTTTATAACTTCATCACTAATATTATTCAAAAAAGGTTTAATAATTAAAGAAGTTAAAAACTTCCCATTCTTATCAATAACAGCTAACTTACATCCATTAACATAACCTGGGTCAAAACCTAAAACGACATTGCCTTTCATTGGTGGTTGCATAAGTAAACTTTCCAAATTAAGACCAAAATTATTAATTGAATCGTCCTCTGCCATTTCCGTAAGTTCGCTTCTTATTTCTCTTTCCACTGAGGGTTCAATCAAACGTTTATAACTATCCTTAATGGCGTCCTTAATAATATAATTTAAAGGGCCTTCTTTCTTGATAACTTTTTCTTCTAAATAGTTTAAAATCCTTTCCTTATCAACATCAATATTTACTGTGATAACTTTTTCCTTTTCTGCCCGATTAATTGCCATAATTCTATAGCCTCGTGCATACTTAACTTTCTCGGAAAAATCATAATACATCTCATATAATTTTTTTTCATCTGAAGCAGTCTTTTTAACTTTAGTTACAATCATTCCTGTATTATAGGTAAAATTTCTAATCCATTTCCGATAGTAAGCATTATCACTTATCCATTCAGCAATAATATAACCGGCTCCTTCTATCGCCCTATCTTTATCTTTAACATTTTCATTTAAATAGGGTTTTATTAATTCATCTAGAGGTTTTGTTGTATAAGCCATAATCTGTTTTGCTAAAGGCTCAAGGCCATTTTTAATGGCTTCTGTAGCTTTTGTTTTCTTTTTTTCCTTATAAGGACGGTACAAATCTTCAACCTCAACAAGTTTAGATGCATTCATAATTTGCTTCTTAAGTTCATCTGTAAGTAATCCTTTTTCGTCAATTAAACGAATAACATCTTCTTTACGTTTTAACAAATTAACTTCATACATATAAACTTCATTAATTTTTTTTATTTGTTCTTCATCTAAATTGCCAGTTATTTCTTTACGATAGCGAGCAATAAAAGGGATTGTATTTCCCTCTTCCAATAAAATTAAGGTTTTTTCAGCTTGATTAGGCTTAATATTTAAATCAGCACTTATTGTTTTAATAATATTTTCATTCATATTCATACCTCTCTTACTATAAGTAATTGTATCAAAAATCGAACGAAAAGTCATTCTATTAAAGTATGTGACGATGTAAAATGGTTTCGGATACAAAAAAAGGAAAAACCTAATATAATAATATTCAACAAAAATTTTTAAGAAAGAGGTTTTTCCAATGAATAGTATAACATATTTTTGTAGAAATTTATTAAAAAAATAAAATTAATTTTATTACAGATGCGATTATAGATACAATATTAGACTCATTAACTAATTTAAATAGCCAAAAATATGCTTAATAAAGGAACAAATATTAAATTTATTTCAGAGGTTACTAATTTAAGTCAAAAAGAGATAGAAGCTTTAAAATAACCCATAATGAGAAATCACCCATCTATCTTTGCATCCACTTATAAACGGAGAGCCCGCTTTTCTAAATGTCATTTTTCTTGTATATTGTGATAAAAGACTTAATAAAATATGCTTCTATTTCTATTAACCAATCTTTTTAATTAGTTCATTATACTGATTCAAAGTAGCCACTTCATCAAAAACAATTTTACCATCTTGTATTTTCCATTTACCTTTATTTGCCACCAATAAATTAATAACCTCTTCCTCAACATTTAAAAGATTATTAACTCTCTCACTAGCCGTTTCCAAATCCTCTTTTGCTGCAACAAAATCTTTGTCAGCAATTCCATTAAGCATTAGTTCCTTATACAAATCATTATAATATGTATCAAGCCCTTTTTTCTCAATATTTTTCATAATCTCTTCAGAACTAGTCATCGCTGTAAGTCTCTCAAGATCCTTGTTTAATTTAGATTTAATCTCACTTAAATACTCTTTACTCGTCTTAAAATCAGGACCATCATTTTGATAATTATCGGCTGAAAGCATATTGGTTAAAGTATCATCATCCATAATCTTAAGAACTTCTTGACAAATAGTCGCATACTCATCTAAATAACTTTTAATTTCATTCTCAACAATCGCATAATCGCCTTTAGTTTTAATAGTAGTATTATACCTATCTTTAGTAATATCTTTAGAACTTAGAGTATTTACCTCTTCTCTCAAAATATCCTCTTGCTTCAAATCCGTAACAAGCATATACCCGAGCACAGCTAACATTATAACTAAAACAGCCACTATCGCAATAATAATGTTTCTCTTTGTATTTTTAGTTTTTACATTCATAAATAAAGCCTCCTATAAAATATTATATCAAATATACATTATAAGTAAACAATCTATTCATATATATTAACTGGATGACTCATAATAGCAATAATTAAATCCATATTATCATCATCGGCCATAATATTTTTCTTAAATTTTCCACATGTTTCACACTTATAAATAATCTTATATGTATTTTTAAATTTTTCCACGCCTATTGGTCTTAAAATGCCCTTACATGATGCCATTCTATCACCAGGATTAATATCAACGTGCCTTGAACATAGACAATTGGGACAATGGTCTCTAGCTGTATATCCTAAGGGATTCACTTCAAATCCACATACTTCACAAACAAAAGGTTCATCACGCATCATAAATTTTTTTATACTTGTCATTTATCTTTTCCTTTCCATAATAATAGTATGAGAAGTTTTAATGCTTTAATTTTTTTACTCCCTTTTTAAAATATGTTATTTCTTATCTATAAGCTAAAAGAATAATCGGACCGATTATTCTTCTTTGATTATTATCTTCTCAAACGTGCAAAATCTTCATATCTAAGTATAAATTTATAAGCAGTTTTCTCATGGAATACCATAAACCAACATTCTAAATCTTCACGAATTTCATTATAAATAATCGGTGAATGTAATTCTTCTTCAATGTCAACTAAATCAGAGAAATCTTTAATATGAATAACATCGTATTGAGTCAAGTTAGGTACATTTTCTGCTTTAGCAATAATATCTGCATATTCCTTAAGAATCTTATTAAGAGTAAGTACATATTCAGACTTCTTAGTTGTAGTAAGTAACACACTACCAACCTTCTTAAGCATATATACCATAAATAGTAATAAGGCAATTCCAAATATTAATAATGGAATATTAACACCAAGAGTATCTTCCTCAGTTTCCTTATAAATAGTTTTTCCACCATTATTAACATAATCAGGTTTTATTTCAATGGTTGGTTTTACAAGTGGGATTTGCAATGTCATAGTATTTTCTTCTTGTAAAGTCTGTTTGGCACCACTTAATCCACCTATAATATTAATTTTAAGTGTCACATCAACACTAGCATCAACTGACAAACCAAACTGATTTCTGAAATCTACCATAATTTGATTATATGTATTATAATCAATTGAAACAGTTTTATCAATTGTAATTTTTTTGCCAGTACCAGTTTTAGTTTCAGATGGAAGTATTTGATAAGCTTTAGACCATACTTCAACAGCCTTGGCATCTGATTCAGAATAAGTTCCTTTAGCAGTTGCCACTATATCATATGAATACGTATAATCCAAATCTTTTGTACTTTGGAAACTGTATTTAGTATTAACCTCAATACGGTCAATTAATGAAGCAATATACTGCTTATTCATACCCAAAGTGTTAGTAGTAAAGAATGAATTATCTTTCAAAAATACACGATAGCTTAAATTACTATTATAGCTGTATGTATATAATTCCTCTTTTTCGTTTTTGTCTCCACTTACGCTTTTTACAATAGCTAAAATTGCAAAAGCCATAATCACCATAATTATAATAAGTAGAAATACTTGAACCCATTGTTTTAAAATGATTTTATTTTCTCTTTTTTGTTCCATTTTTACCTCTCCTTCTTATTCTTTTAAGACACCATACCGCTTAACCAAACAGATGGATATCCAATATATTTAATCACAAACGAAACTTTACCAACAATTTGCTCATAACTTACTTTATCTACATCAACTGCATTGTTGTAATCTCCTTTTGTAACAAATACTCTATTACCATACTCATCATTATCGATTTCTACAATTCTGTGAACAACAAATTTTGAACCACTAGTATATTGTATAACATCATTCTTCTTTAATTCATTCTTCTCGGCATCGGTCAATTTTCTAATTACTACAGCGTCTCCTCTATCAAACGTTGGTGACATACTACCAGATAACACTGCGACTGGTTGATATTTAAATATTCCTATTACAAACCCCGCCACAATTGCAATAAGCGCAAATATAGGGGTATATACTACTGGGCTGTATTTTTTTCGCTCTCTTCTAGAAAATCTTTCAACTTTCTTTACATGAATATAATTTAAATATACAAATACTACCATTGGCAATGAAATACCTATAACTGCTGTTACAAACCAATCCAAGTTTGGTAATATTGGTACTATAAACTCTGGAAGTGTTACAAATAATCGATAAATAATTGGTAATTTTGCCCCACCAATATATGATAAATAAGTTAAAACTCCATTTAATACTATCAATGGTATAAGTGTGGCTACCGTATATATAAAAGTTTCTTTAACATTAACAAAATGATCGGCAAAATTATTAAATGATAAATTTGCTAGTGTAAATAGAATAACAATTATAATAAAATTCAAAACTTTTTTCTTTTCAATTCTAACCATTGAAGCTCTAACGAATTCTTGAAAGAAAATAATTCCTCCGAACGACCAGACATTGATTATAATATCGAAAATATTTTTTGAATAAGGTGTTTTTTGAAAACCAAATACTAATCCGAGTAGAAAATATAAAATGATATATATAATCATTATGATAAACAAACTTTGAGTTTTATTGTTTTCATCCTTAATTCGTAATGAGCTATCTTTACTCAATAATAATGCAACTCCACATATTATAATCCACAATAAAGGATTAATAACTTCATTATAAATAGGTATCTCAGCGGGAACTATAAATATAGAATTGACTATTATATATAAAAGTAATAATGCATATAATACTAAAACCTTTTTCATTTCGTAACCCCTTCACATTGCTTCAATCTATTATCACTACTGTAATTCATTATAGCATACGGACAAATTTTTATCAATCATTTTAATGAAAAAATACAAAAAATTTCACAAACCCATTCTTAAAACAAAGGTGAAAATAAATTCCTATACGCTTTACCTCACTGTAAAGCTTTCCTACCGCATAGAAACCTTGAATCCAATAGGTAAATCACTGGTTATTTTCTAAATCTATTTTGATACTGTGATATTTTTTCTTTATACGTCCTGATATTGTTATTTATTTTTTAAGCAAAAGCTCAATGGGCTTTTATTCACCACTCACTGTATCTTGAACATAGCTTAATTGCATATTTAAAGTACTTGTCAAATCAGCATCATCTGGTTGTGAAGTGATTGCTGGATTATAAGTTACTGTTACCGTAAATGTAGCAGTTCCATTGACAGCTAAAGTGTCATTTTGGGCAATTCCATGATAATCATAAGTAATGGCCTTAGTATTATCTGTCCCTTCAGCACTTTCATTAGAATTAGTTTGACTTTGTTCAAATTTAATTGCGCTTAATTTGGCTGGTAAAGTACCGCTATTTTCTACTACTACAGTATATGTTAATGAATCTGCTGGAGCAATTAATTCCGTTTCAAAGGTAGCTGATAATTTGTCATCACTTACAGTAGCTGATTTATTTTCTGCAGTTCCTATCGGAGTTCCAGGCGTAATACTTTTAATGTATATATCCCAAGTAGATGTAGTACTTGCTGTCCCCTCAATATTTAATTGTGTAGCAAATGCGGCATATCCTACGGCCATAATTAATACAACCGCAATTAATCCTCCTATTAATAGATTTTTTTGTTTTGTTTCCATTTTGCTTTTTCCCTTCCTATTTTCCTAGTAAGCTATAGGAACGCACCTAAATCCTCTTACTTTGTTAAAATAATACCATAATATATATTTTTATTCAAGTTTTTAGAAAAAAGAATTGTCAGGGTTGACAATTCAATATTTCTTAAACTTTTCTCATTATGATGTTGCAGTATCTTGAGTATAAGTTATTGTAACACCTAATGTTGCACTTTCAGTTGCTGTAACATTTCCAGTTGTGCCAGCTGAAGTATCATCATCAATATATTCAGCAGTAACAGTCATAGTAGCTGAGCCAGTTGTTGCCACAAGTGAGTTTGGTGTTGGTTCAGTTACAGTAAATTTAATATGTCCTTTAGTTGCAGTTAAACCAGAAACTCCAGAATCAGCATCATCTAATTTTAAAACAGGTGTTCCAGCTTTAGCTTTTAAACTACCTTCGTTTAAAATAGTTAAAGTATATACTACTTTATCCCCAGGTTGGTTCAAAGAAGCTGTTAAAGAAGCTGTTTGATTCTCATTACTATACTCAATTGTGCCTCTTGGAGCTGTAGCTCCAGTTAAACCTGTAGTTGTATCAATTACTCCTGTTCCAGATATTTTACTACTATCAAAATGAACATTCCAAGAAGAAGTAATTTCAGCGGTACCATTAATGTTTAATTGTGTAGCAAATGCGGCATAGCCCACTGCCATAATTAATACAACAGCGATTAATCCTCCTATTAATAAATTTTTCTGTTTGGCGTTTTCCATTATATCTTTCCTTCCTATTATGATTTTGGCAAGTTCAAAACGTGTTACACTACCTTACCATTACTACAATAATAACATACTTATTTTTTTTTGGCAATACTAATTTTTGCTTTTTACAAAATTTTACTGGCTTACCATTATTTTG
>CAZZCM010000019.1:0-14299 GCA_964652445.1 uncultured Muribaculaceae bacterium
TTTTTTTTTACGAAAAAACTAATGGAATTAATCCATTAGTTCTTGTTCTAGAACCTCCAAAGGTTCTTCTTTTAATAATTCGTTTTCCAAGTTATATTCAATATCACGATATTGTCTCGCACCAGTACCAGCTGGGATTAACTTACCAATGATAACATTTTCTTTTAATCCATTCAAATGGTCAACTTTTCCATGAACTGCTGCATCAGTTAAAATGCGTGTAGTTTCTT
Source organism: uncultured Muribaculaceae bacterium (assembly GCA_964652445.1). Lineage (GTDB taxonomy): Bacteria > Bacillota_I > Bacilli_A > RF39 > UBA660 > Coprosoma. The sequence continues at coordinate 231 of CAZZCM010000019.1, forward strand.
GGAATGAAGCTGCCGACAAGAACGAATCAGTTTCAAGAGAAGCCTTAGTAATACCAAGTAACACTGGTTTACCAGTAGCAGGCCTCTTACCTTCAAGAATCAGTTTCTTATTCTCATCAGTAAAGTGATTAATATCAACCATTGTCCCAGGTAAGAATAAAGAATCGCCAGAAAGAACAATCTTAATTTTTGAAATCATACGTTTTGCGATAACTTCAATGTGTTTATCACTAACCTCAACACCTTGAGAACGATAAACCTTTTGGATTTCATCTAAGATATACTCTTGAACAGTTATTGGGTCAGTAACCACTAATAATTCTTTAGGATTAATTGCTCCCTTAGTTAATTTCTCTCCCGCTTTAACTTCTTGACCAACTTGAGCAATAACATCTACACCATAGTTAGTCGAATGCTCTCTGGTCTCAACATCGTTTTTAACATAAATTTTATAACGTCCACCTTCATCAACGATTTCTTGAACAATACCATTGATTTCTGAAATAGTCGCTTTACCTTTAGGGTTACGAGCTTCAAAAATTTCTTGAACACGAGGTAAACCTTGGGTGATATCTTCTCCACCAGCAACTCCACCAGTGTTAAAGTTTTTCATGGTAAGCTGCGTACCAGGCTCTCCGATAGATTGAGCCGCCATAATACCAACAGCTTCCCCAATTTCAACTTCAAATCCAGTAGCTAAATTACGACCATAACACTTCTTACAAACACCATGTTCAGTTCTACAAGTAAGAACACTTCTAATCGGCACTTTAGTAATGCCCGCTTTAACAATCTTTTCAGCAATTGCTTCAGTAATATAAGTATCCTTATCATACATTACCTCTTTAGTCTTTGGATGAGCAATCTTCTTACCGGTATATCTACCTGTAATGCGTTCTTCTAAAGATTCAATTAAAGTGCCATCTGTATTTAAAATTTCTGTTGCCATTATACAACGTTCAGTTCCACAATCCTCTTCCCTAACAATAACATCTTGAACAACATCAACCAAACGTCTTGTTAAGTATCCAGCATCCGCTGTTTTAAGAGCTGTATCAACCGCACCTTTACGAGTACCATGGGTCGAAGTAAAGAATTCAGAAACTGTAACTCCTTCACTAAATGAAGATAAGATGGGAATTTCAACATAATCGCCAGTCGGTTTATTCATAATACCACGCATACCAGCAAGTTGTCCATATTCCTTAATAGAACCACGAGCTTTAGAATCAATCATCATACTAATCGAAGAATCAGGATGATCCTTAAGCCATTGCTCTAAATCATCATAAACAGCATCCTTAGCTTTAAACCAAGTATCAATAACACGGTCATATCTTTCCTTATCAGTAATAAGTCCACGCTTAAATTGTTTATTAATTGCATCGACCTTTTCTTGAGCCGCATTAACAACTTCTTCTTTAATCTTACTTTCCTCAACATCAGCAATTGAGAAACTAATACCAGATAAAGTAGAATACTTAAATCCTAAATCTTTAATTGCATCAAGCATAACTGAAGTCTCAGTGGTTTGATAACGTTTATAAATTTGCGAAATTAACTCACTTAACGCTCCTTTATTAAGGGCCTTAGTAAGAGGCATCGCCTTAATTTCCTCAGGAATATTTTTGCCTTTATCAATGAAATATTTAGCTGGTGTAATATTCTTAATATTTTCTTCACTACCATCATTTACAAATTGGAAAGTATCAGGGAAAACATCATTAAATATTAACTTACCAGGTGTTGTTACCAAATATTTGTCCATATATTTATCAGGAAAAATCTTATATTTAAAAGATTTAACTGGTAAAGCAATACGTGTATGTAAAGTAATTTCTCTTCTTTGATAAGCCATGATTGCGTCATTGCTATTTTTAAATACACGCCCTTCACCTTCAAGTCCAGCTTTCTCCATTGTTAAATAATAATTACCAAGTACCATATCTTGCGAAGGTGTTGTAATAGGTTCACCATTTTTAGGCGAAAGAATATTATTCGCACCTAGCATTAAAATTCTAGCTTCGGCTTGGGCTTCTTCACTAATTGGCACATGAACAGCCATTTGGTCTCCATCGAAGTCAGCATTAAATGCCGTACAAACAAGTGGATGTAATCTAATAGCCTTACCTTCAATTAACTTAGGCTCAAACGCTTGAATACCAAGTCTATGTAAGGTTGGTGCACGGTTAAGCAAAACAGGATGTTCCTTAATTTTCTCCTCAACAATGTCCCATACTCTTTCATCTTGATTTTCAATCATTCTTTTAGCAGCTTTAATATTCGAAGCAATTTCCTTAGTTACCAAACCATTAATTACATGTGGTTTAAATAACTCCAAAGCCATTTCTTTTGGAATACCACACTCATACATTTTAAGCGATGGTCCAACAACGATAACTGAACGAGCAGAATAATCAACACGCTTTCCTAATAAATTTTGACGGAAACGTCCTTGTTTTCCCTTAAGCATACTAGAAAGAGATTTTAAAGGTCTATTCCCTGGTCCCGTAATATTTTTACCACGACGACCATTATCAAATAACGCATCAACCGCTTCTTGAAGCATACGTTTTTCATTTTGAATAATGATAGAAGGAGCGCCTAGATCAATTAACTTTTTAAGACGGTTATTACGATTAATAACACGACGATATAAATCATTTAAGTCAGAAGTCGCAAAACGGCCACCATCTAATTGAATCATCGGTCTAAGCTCAGGTGGAATAACTGGAAGGGCGTCCAAAATCATCCACTCTGGTTTATTACCTGACGCTAAGAAAGCATTAAGAACATCCAAACGTTTAATTAAACGAACACGTTTTTGACTAGATGTATCTTTAATTTCATCAATTTCCTTCGTAAGTGCATCAACTTCAGCCTGCAAATCAACTTGCATTAAAAGTTCTTTAATAGCCTCTGCACCCATACCTACTCTAAATGAAGAGCCATACTTTTCATGATAAGAACGATATTCCCTATCACTTATAGTTTGTTTTTTCTCGAGTGGAGTATCACCAGGATCCAAAACAACATATGAAACAAAGTATAATACTTCTTCAAGTTCTCTAGGCGACATATCTAAAATTAATCCCATTCTAGAAGGAACACCCTTAAAGAACCAAATGTGAGACACTGGAGTTGCTAGTTCAATATGCCCCATACGTTCACGACGTACTTTAGCTTTAGTAACTTCAACTCCACATCTATCACAAATAATATTTTTATATCTTAATCTCTTGTATTTTCCACAAGCACATTCAAAATCTTTAGTTGGACCAAAAATTTTCTCACAAAATAGTCCATCACGTTCTGGCTTTAAAGTACGATAATTCATAGTTTCAGCTTTTTTAACTTCACCATAAGACCAAGAACGTATCTTTTCTGGTGAGGCAATGGCAATTCTTAATCCTTCAAAACTATTTGCATCCATTACTTATCCTCCCCTTCCAAAACTGTTTCTAAATCTTCTTTGGTATCTTCTATTTCCTCATTAGATTTTTCATCATTCAAATCTTTTTCTAGCTTCTCATCATTAGACTCATGTTCTTCCTTAATTTCTTCGTTTTCAAGTTCTTTTGATAATTCATTATCAACCTTTTCACTTTCAGCCTTAGCCTTTAAAATTTCGCTTTCTAAATCAGACTCAACAACATAATTTTCCTTTTCTGCTTCTTCTAAATCTTTAAGCTCAACATATTCTCCTTTTTCATTAAGAACAGTTATGTCAAGGCCAAGAGCTTGGAATTCCTTAATAACGACTCTGAAACTTTCTGGAACTCCAGATTTAGGTAATTCTTCACCTTTAACAATAGCTTCATAAACCTTAACACGTCCAGTAACATCATCAGACTTAATAGTCATCATTTCTTGTAAGATATTAGCAGCGCCATAAGCATATAAAGCCCAAACTTCCATTTCTCCAAAACGTTGTCCACCAAATTGTGCTTTACCACCTAAAGGTTGTTGTGTAACTAATGAATAAGGGCCAGTAGAACGAGCATGTAACTTATCGTCAACCATGTGGTCAAGTTTAATCATATACATAACGCCCACCGCAATACGGTTATCGAAAGGTTCACCAGTACGTCCATCATATAAAGTCATCTTACCATCAGTTGGTAAATTAGCTTCTTCCAATGCCTCAATAATCTCAGTTCTTTTAGCGCCATCAAATACTGGAGTAGCTACATGAATATTTAATTCTTTAGCTGCCATACCCAAATGTAACTCTAAAATTTGTCCAATATTCATACGTGAAGGAACTCCAAGTGGATTAAGCAAAACATCTACTGTTCTACCATCTTCCATATATGGCATATCTTCTTCTGGAAGAACTAAAGATATAACACCTTTGTTTCCGTGACGGCCAGCCATCTTATCTCCAACAGAAATTTTTCTCTTTTGCGCTATATAAACACGGATTTTTTTACTAACACCAGCTGGAAGCTCATCACCATTTTCTTTAGTAAGAATTTGAACATCATGAACAATTCCACCACCACCATGTTGAACTCTTAAAGAAGTATCCCTAACTTCACGAGTTTTTTCACCAAAGATAGCATGTAGTAATTTCTCCTCTGAAGTAAGTTCAGCCATACCTTTAGGTGTAACCTTACCTACTAAGATATCCTCATCTTTAACCTCAGTCCCAATACGAACAATTCCGTCTTCATCCAAGTTTTTACGAGCTTCTTCACTAACATTTGGAATATCACGAGTAAACTCTTCAGTACCTAACTTCGTATCACGACATTCTATTTCATAATCTTTAATATGAATAGAAGTATAAACATCATCTTTAACTAATCTTTCATTAAGAACAACAGCATCCTCATAGTTATATCCATCATAGTTTACAAAAGCAACTGTAATATTTTTACCCAAAGCCATTTCGCCTTGATCAGTACTAGGTCCATCAGCAATCACCATGCCCCTAGTAACTTTATCGCCTTTAGCTACAATAGGTTTGTGGTGGTAACAAGTACCAGCATTACTCTTTTCAAAACCATCCAAGTAATAAGTATCCGTGCCTTTAGCATTCTTAACAATAATTTTTTTCGCATCAACGTAATCTACAACACCATCAGCCTTAGCGATTATAACCGCACCCGAATCACGAGCTGAGGTAGCCTCAATTCCCGTACCAACCAAAGGTGCTTCAGCCTTTATAAGAGGAATAGCTTGACGTTGCATGTTCGCACCCATTAAAGCACGTTTTCCATCATCATGTTCCAAAAATGGAATACCACTAGTTGTAATTGAAATCACTTGTTGTGGTGAAACATCCATATAATCAATTTTTTCCTTTTCCACCATTATCGTATCAGTATGATATCTAACAGTTTCTCTTGCATTAACAATCTTGCCTTTTTCATCAACTTTAATAGTTGCTGGTGCAATATAATACTCTTCTTCTTCGTCAGCTGTCATATAAACAATTTCGTCAGTTAATTTACTGTTTTCAACCCTACGATATGGAGTCATAATAAATCCGTATTCATCAACTTTAGCATAACTTGCAAGTGAAGTGATAAGTCCAATGTTAGGCCCTTCTGGAGATTCAACTGGGCATAATCTACCATAGTGTGATGGATTGACGTCCCTCACTTCCATTCCCGCTCTATCACGAGAAAGTCCTCCAGGTCCTAAAGAAGATAATCTTCTCTTGTTAGTTAGTTCAGCAATTGGGTTAATTTGATCCATGAATTGTGAAAGTTGAGATGAACCAAAGAATTCCTTAATTGCCGCCGTTAAAGGCCTAATGTTAATCAAGCTTTTTGGCGTAACCTCATTAATATCTTGAGTACTCATACGGTCCCTTATCATTCTTTCAATACGACCAACACCAACTCTAAATTGGTTTTGTAAAAGTTCTCCAACTTGACGAACACGTCTATTTGATAAATGGTCAATTTCATCAAAACTTCCAATACCTTCAAGTAAATTTAAATAATAAGATACCGAAGCATAAATATCAGAAATAGTAAGGCGTTTAATATCAGTGTTTTGATCACTACCAATAATACTAACTATTTTATCTGGATTATTCCTAGAATAAACTTTAATCATTTGAACTTCATTGTAAGTGTCTAAATCAGTATTAATTAACACTTCTTTCTTACCATAGCCATCCGCAAAAATAGGTTTTAATGTTTCTAAAACTTCTTTAGTAACAACGTCGCCTGCTTTAGCAATCATTTTGTTACCCACTTTAATATTTTCAGCTAAAGTGCATCCAAGTAATCTGTCAGTAATATTTAATTTTTTATTAAACTTATATCTACCAACTTTTTCTAAATTGTAACGGAAAGCATCAAAGAAACGAGTGATTAATTGGTTCTTCGCACTTTCTAAAGTAGAAGGTTCTCCTGGACGTAACTTAGAGTGAATATCAATTAAAGCTTCATCAGTATTTTTATTGGTATCTTTTTCAATAGTTTTTATGATATAATCGTCTTCCCCAAATAAATCAGTAATATCCGCATCACTTGAAAGACCAACCGCTCTTAAAAGAGTCGTAATAGGTACCTTTCTAGTTCTATCAATTCTAACATAAATCACATCACGAGCATCAGTTTCATATTCAAGCCAAGTACCTCTTGATGGAATAAGTTGCCCACCAACAGTAACCCTACCATTTTTCTTGTCTACTTCTTTACCAAAGTAAACAGAAGGAGATCTAACTAATTGTGACACAATAACCCTTTCGGCACCATTTACAATAAATGAGCCACTTTCAGTCATAACAGGCATATCACCTAAATAAATCTCCTGTTCCTTAACTTCTCCAGTTTCCACGTTAAAAAGACGTGCCTCCACCTTAAGCGGAGCTGCGTAAGTTGCATCTCTTTCTTTACATTGTTTAATTGAATATCTTGGTTCATCAAAAGAATAATCACCAAATTCCAATGACAAATTACCAGTAAAACTCTCTACTGGAAAAATATCATCCAAGACTTCTTTAATACCCTCTTGTAAAAACCAATTATATGATTCCTTTTGGATATCTAATAACCCCTTTAATTCAATTGCGTTTTTAGTTTTCCCATAACTTCTTCTTTCGCGTTTGTCATTAATTTTTTGTATTGTATAAGCCAATCTTTCACCCCTATAAACTAGTTTTTTTGGTTTTTTACATATACCGAAAAAAAGTATACGTCGCCAATTTATAATTATAAATTAATAACTTCAAATTGTCAATGGTTTTTCGTTTTTATTACATAAAAACCTTTATTTTTTTTAATTATCTCTGTTTCATAGACTTTTGCTAAATCTTTAACTAGAGATTTAGCTCCTTGATTTTTATTTACAATAAGCCACATTTCGCCATCTTGTTTTAACTTGTTTTTTGCTCCAAACAAAATGTCATATAGTATTTTCTTCCCTACTCTAATTGGTGGATTCGTAATAATAAAATCATATTGTTTTAAAACATTTTCATAAACATCACTTTTAAAAATGTTCGTTTGTACTTTATTTAATAATGCATTTTCCTTCGCTAAAGCAATGGCTCTTTCGTTAATATCAATCATATCAACAGTGGCATCTGTATTATCAGCAATATAAATTCCTATTGGACCATAGCCACAACCAAAGTCTAATACATCACCCTTTATTTTTTCTAAATCTAAATTTTCTAAAAGCGTTCTAGTCCCAAAATCTAAACCATTTTTAGAAAACACTCCATTGTCCACATTGAAAGAATAATCTTTTCCGCCTATTTTAACTTTAATCAATTTTCTTTCACTTTTAACATATTCATTGGTAAAATAATGTGACATTTTTTCTCCTTTTAATAAATGGGCAAAGCCCACACTTAGACTTCTAAATGCAGGCTTAATTCCATTTTAGTTTAATTATTGTAATTCTACAGTAGCGCCAGCTTCTTCAAATTTAGCTTTAATTTCGTTAGCTTCATCAGTAGAAATGTTTTCTTTAACGTTACCACCGTTATCAGCAATATCTTTAGCTTCTTTTAAACCTAATCCAGTATATTCACGAACTAATTTGATTACTGGGATTTTGTTTCCACCAGCGTTAGTTAAAACAACTGTAACAGTGCTTGGTCCAGTAGCTTCTGGGGCAGCAGCAGGTGCAGCAGCAACAGCTACAGCACTTGGATCAACACCAAATTCCTCCTTCATAGCGTCAACTAATTCTTTAACTTCAAGAATAGTCATTTCTTTTAAACCATTAATAAATTCATCTTTAGTAAATTTTGCCATTTTTTTCTCCTCCTTTAATTATTTTTCTTCTAAATTTTGACTATACAAGTCTAAGCAAATTGATAAATCTTTTATTGTGCCTATCAAACCACCAGCAAGCATTGTAAGCAATCCTTCTCTTGATGGTATAGTAGATAATTCTTTTAATTTAGCCTCATCAGCAATTTCGCCATCAACAACACCAACTTTTAACACTAATGCTGGATGGTCTTTAGCAAAATCACTTAAGGTCTTAATTGGAGCAACTGCATCGCTACCAAAAGCCATAGCTTTAGGTCCTTCTAAATGTTCAGCTATATCTATCTTTAAAGTATCTAAAGCTCTTCTAACCAAAGTGTTCTTATAAATTTTGAAATCAGAACCACTTTCTCTTAGTAATCTTCTTAATGCATTAGTTTCCATAGCTGTTAATCCTTGGTATTCAAACAATACTACTGAACTAGCATCTTTAGTTTTCTCACTAATTTCATTAATTATTTCTTGTTTTTTATCTAAGATTTTTTGATTAGCCAATTCTATCGCACCTCCTTATATTTTATATAATAACCGTAATAAAAGCCCTATCACATAGACAGGGCGAAAAGACTTATAAAATAAGTATCCTCGGTAGGAAATTAAGCATTATTCGCGCCTACTGTCTACGGTATTACTTCACAAATAAATTATATCATAATGACTATTAAAAGTCAAAGCTATTTGTATCAATTTTTACACCAGGTCCCATAGTTGATGAAACTGATATATTTTTAATATAAGTTCCTTTTACAACTGATGGCTTGCTTTTAGCAATCAACGATACAAAGGCAATTAGGTTTTCTAGTAAATCCTCTTCACTAAAAGAAACCTTACCAATAGCTACGTGTACATTCCCATAAGAATCTGTACGGTATTCAACACGTCCTTTTTTAACTTCTTCAACAGCTTTTTTAGTGTCAACAGTAACTGTTCCAGTTTTAGGGTTAGGCATTAAGCCTTTAGGACCTAAAATACGTCCAATTTTACCTAACGCTGGCATCATATCTGGAGTTGCAATCATAACATCAAAGTCAAACCAGTTTTCTTTTTGGATTTTCTCAAGCATATCATTATCACCAACGTAATCTGCACCAGCATCTTTAGCAGCCTTAGCAGCCTCACCTTTAGCAATTACTAATACTTTTTTAGTTTTACCAGTTCCTTTTGGAAGTACAACTGCACCTCTTAATTGTTGTTCAGCTTTTTTAGTATCTAAATTTAAACGCATAGCAAGTTCTACTGTTGCATCAAAATTACATACAGATGTTTCTTTAACTAACTTAACTGCTTCCTCTTTAGTGTATAGTTTGTTTTTTTCTACCTTTTGAGCAGCTTCAGTATATTTTTTACCTTTTTTCATTTTTTTACCTCCTTATGTGGTTATAGTGGAATTGAATGCGAATTTTTCCTCCCACATAGGCATTAACCTATGTTAATTATTATTTTTCTACTTTAATACCCATATTTAAAGCTGTTCCTTCAACTATTTTCATAGCGTCTTCAACAGTATAACAGTTTAAATCAGGCAATTTCGTTTCAGCAATTTCTCTTAACTCAGATTCAGAAATAGTTCCAACAATATTGTTTTTACCATTTGTTGAACCTTTCTTTATTTTACAAGCTTTCTTTAATAAAAATGCAGCTGGTGGAGTTTTAATTACAAAATCAAAACTTCTGTCTTCATAAACATTAATTTCAACTGGTAAAATATCACCCATTTTATCTTTAGTTGCATCATTATATTTTGTACAAAAATCTTGTAAATTAATTCCTGCTGGTCCTAAAACAGTACCTACTGGTGGTGCTGGTGTAGCCTTACCCGCAGGGATTTGTAACTTAATCTTATTTACTATTTCCACGAAAAACACCTCCTATAATATTTTTCCGCGTTGTGGTTTTAATGCATCCACGCTCCCACTTTAATCTATATTTAAATCAAAATATAGCCATTTAATAATATCACAAAATTCAACATTTGTAAACTATGCTTTAGTAATTTGTGATAATTCTAATTCAACAATTGTTTCTTGTCCAAATAAGTCAAGAGCAACTTCCAATTTAGCATTTTCTAAATCAATACTTTTAACAGTTCCCATCATATTAGCAAATGGTCCACTAGTAACCTCGACCTTATCGCCTTCTTTAAGCTCGTTAGCAGCATCGAGTCTACTCATACCCATAGAGCCTAAAATATGATCAACTTCTGATGACGTTAATGGGAAAGGTTTTGCTCCCTTACCAGAAGAACCGATGAATCCTGTAACGCCTGGTGTGTTACGAACAATAAACCAAGCCTCGTCAGTCATTATCATCTCCACTAGTATATAACCTGGAAACATTTTTTTTGTTTTTTCTTTTCCTTTTTCATCAATTTCTTTTTGTTCTGGAACAACGACTCTTAAAATATAATCTTCCATTCCCATTGAATTTGCACGCATTTCTAATTTTTCTTTTACCTTATTCTCGTGCCCAGAATAAGTATTAACAACATACCATTCCTTTTGCATTATTTTAATCCCTCCGCGAGTGACCTAGCTCCAGCAATAATAAAATCTGATGCAACAAAGAATGCTGCAAAGAAAATTATACAAACTAAAACTGCAACTGAGTATTTAACCATATCTTTTTTTTGTGGCCATCTAACTCTAGACATTTCCTTTTTGACACCTGCAAAAAATTTTTTAACCTTATCCATTTGCTCACCTACTTTTAATTTATGTGTTTCTCCAAATAAAAAACACCTTTTTGTGTCTAAACAAATACTATCATATTTCCTCAAGAAAAGTCAAGTACTTTTATATTTTTTGTTAATCCTTTTTTAAACATAATTCCTAGTGTATAAAAGCAATCAGTTTCCTGATTGCTCCAATTTTAATTTTTTTTTCAAGTTTTTTAACTTTAAAATTTCTAGTTGTTTTTGCATTCTCTTCACTAGTTCATTTAAGTCTTCCTCTGATAATTTCATCAATTTATCTCGTAAATTCATTAGCATCACCAAAGCTTTGGCTAAGGTTATTTAATTGACTATCTAACTCCGTAGCCACAGCTTCTTCCTTTTCTATTTTCATTCCCAGTTCTAATACATCATCTACTAATTTTGACTTAGTTTCATTTTCAGGTATATATTCATCTGTTGCACCTAACTCGGATGCTTGCTGAGAAAAAGTTTCTAAAGCTGTAATTTTCAAACTGTCAGTTTCATCATATTTTATGCTTTGTTGTAAACGCTCACTTGCATATTTTAATGCCTCATCATTTTGACAAACCGCCGTCATTACTATATCATCATTATCTCGTAAACGTTTGCTGGCATATTTTAAAGTTTCACCATTATGTTTAACAGCAACTGATACTACATTTTCATCATCTCGTAAACGTTTACTGGCATATTCCAATACATAACTAACATTCTTAAGTGCCATTAAAACTATATTTTTATTATCTCGTAAACGTTCACTCGCGTCCGCTAATGCGTAACTATAATTTTGAACAGCAACTGCTGCTATATGATCAATATCTCGCAAACGTTCACTTGCATATCTTAACATCTCACCATTTTGATAAACTGCAGTTACTACTATATCAATATTATCTCGCAAACGTTCGCTGGCATATTTTAATGCCGTAGCATTTTGCTTAACAGCAGCCGACACTACATCTTCATCATCTCGTAAACGTTTACTAACATGCTTTAATGCATTGCCATTTATTTGACATATCCTTATTGCTTCCTCTTTATTTCTTATTTTCATTTCAAGGCCTCCTTCATAATTGCTGTATGAATATATGTTTTATCGTTTTAAATGTTTTTTTCGATTATTTCTTTCAAATCTATCTAAAATATTTTTTAATAAGAAAAAGAGATGTCACGAAATATTACAAAATAATTGCCAAAACAATAGCTATAACAATTAAATAAAGAACATTTGTAATTAAATAGATATATCCATTTTTATTTTCATCTTTTGAATAAATAAAATCAATTCCATGATAAGTATAAACTAAACTTAATAATGAACCTAGACCAATAACCATTAAACCAATATAAACATTTACAAATAATAATACGGCACTAAGTACTAAAGAAGCAGTCATAATAATAGAAGTTACACCATACAAAGAATAAATCTTTTTAAAACTAGCTTCACCTTTGAACATAACCGTATTTACTAAATAAAGTAAGCCAGCAAATACAAATGATAAAGCAAAAACTATAACTAAGCAAGTAAAAAACACTTTTGCATATGGTAAATCAATAGAAGAAACAATACTATTAGCCATATAAGAATTACTACCAAATCCAGCCATTGTACTTGCCCCACCAATAACTGCACTGACTAAATTTTTAAGCATAGACATTCCAAATAAACCAGCTATCAAACTCATTATACCTACTAATATCATTGATAAATTAAAATTACCCTCATCAGTTCTCTCTTTAAGAGTATCAATTGGTTTTACAAACATTCCCTTTGTAACATCTAAAATATCATTAACTATTTCATTACTACTTACTTGAGTTGTTTTCTTACAATCACAAGTTTCACCATCTTTTAATTTTTTTCCACAATTTGTACAAAATTTTGCCATTTTCTCATTCCTCTCTAAAACCATGAAAAGTAACTTGTAGACATTGCAATTACTTTATAATCCCCATCAGCATAATCAAGAGTTACAGTAATTACGGCGTCATCAGTATCCTTTTCTGTTTCGGTATCACCAAAGAAAGTATATTCTTTGGTATATTCATATTCTGCATCAACCTTAAGTTCTAAATAACCATCCTCATTTACCTTACTATCATCAATCTCTGTAGAAGTTATATTAACACTTTTAAGGCTAGAAGAAATACTTTTGGATAATTTATTATATGCACTTTCAATTTCCTCTAGATCGGCACCTTCATAATTATAGTTTCCTTTAATTTCACTAAAAGGTTTATCATCAATAGCCGCTTGATATAATGTCGTCATTTGTTTAGGTAACACTTTTTCAAGCTCTTTTTTCATTTCATCAGAAATTTCCAAATTAGTTAAATCTGTCGCTTTACCATCTACAACTAAATCAGTCTCTAAAGGCATTCCATTTTTTAAAGTAATGGTAGCATCATACTCACCAATAAAAATCTGAGGTATAACATAAAGATCATAATCGTCCCCACTATCTTTACTTAACCACTTTTTAGAAGCACTAATACCTTCAATTTTCAACGTTGAATTTTCTGGAACTTTTACTTCGTAGTTTTGTTTAACAACAGATGAATCACCACTAACTTTCCAATTGTCAAAAATTAAAAACTTTTTATTTTTAGCTTTGACTAAATAAATATCAGTAGTATTAGCTTCACTAACACCTTCTAAAGTATAATTAATAGTAACTGTTGCTGATAAGCCATCAGATGATATCTCTGAACTTTGTACCGAATAATTTTCAACCTTAATTTTATCCTCATCATATACTTTTTTAAATATTTTTTTGCTAGTAAGCCCTGAATTATCTACATCTGAATATTTATACAATTCATCGGTATCATTGTTAATGATAGCTAAAAAATAATCTTTTGCAATTTTGTTAGGCTTAAAATTACTAGATAAACAACTTAAAACTATAATTACTATAGCCAAAACTAAGACTACTACCCCAATTATAATTTTTTTCTTTTTATCCATAGGCTCTTTTGGAGTGACTTTCTTTTTTGAATCATCCATACTTTTTTCTACTTTTTTAGTATTCTCTTCCATTTTAGCCCCGCAAAACTCACAAAATTTTGCGCCCTTCTTATTTTTCTCGCCACATTCCGGGCAAAACATACTTCATACACTCCCT
>CAZZCM010000020.1:0-13547 GCA_964652445.1 uncultured Muribaculaceae bacterium
AAAAATAATAACCAAAAACTAATTATAAAATAAAAAACATTTAATCCATCAAATAACCAATAAAGCAAAGCAGACCATATACTATAATATCAGTGACAACCAAATCAAAACAATTTTAAAATACGGTTTAGAACAAATAAAGGAGAAAATGTGAATGTATAAAGAAATAACAAAAATAATTATAAGTACAATCCTATTTATATTATCATTTCTATTTAAAAACTACCCAATAATATATTTTACCCTTATAATATTAAGCTACTTAATAGTTTCCCTAAAAATATTTATAGATGCCATTAAACACCTAATCAAAGGAAAACTATTCGACGAAAACATGTTGATGATAATCGCCACCATAAGTGCTTTTTGTATCGGTGAATATCCAGAAGCCGTTGTGGTAATGTTACTATTTGAATTTGGTGAATATCTATCACATAGAGCCGTTCATAAATCAAAAGAATCCATTACCAAACTTATGGATTTAAGAAGTGATTACGTAAACCTTGTTGTAAACGATGATATCAAAGTAACTGATATTAAAAAAATAAAAGAAAAAGATATATTTATTGTAAAACCTGGTGAAAAAGTGCCTTTAGATGGAATAGTCATCGAAGGAGAAAGCAGAGTGAACACATCAAGTTTAACTGGTGAATCAAAACCAAAAATAGTCAAAGAAAAAGATACCGTTTTAAGTGGTTATGTTAACGAAAATGCCATATTAAAAATCAAAGCCACAACCACTTATCAAACATCCACTGCTACCAAAATAATTGAACTAATTGAAAATAGTGACACCAAAAAAGCCAGTAGTGAAAAATTTATCACCAAGTTTGCTAGAATATATACCCCCATAGTAGTTTTACTGGCTATTCTAATCACAATAATTCCAACATTACTAGGGCAAAACTTTAGTAATTGGTTATATAGAGCCTTAGTCTTCTTAGTAACCTCATGTCCATGTGCCTTAATTATATCAATCCCTCTAGGATTCTTCTGTGGAATAGGTCGCTCAAGCAAAGAGGGAATACTAGTAAAAGGCAGTAAAGAATTAGAGAACCTAACCAAAATAAAAACCATTGTTTTAGATAAAACTGGTACCATCACTAAAGGAAACTTTGTCGTTACCAATATTCATGGAGAACATATCCAAGATGATAAACTTCTAAAACTAATGGCTTACGGTGAATATTATTCAAATCATCCCATTGCTAAATCAATTATAAATAAATATGATAAAGCCATCGATAAAAACAAAATAACAAACTTCAAAGAAATTAGTGGTCATGGAATAAGTGTAACCGTAGACAACCAAGACATCTTAATCGGTAATGAAAAACTACTTAAAAATAATCATATCAAAATTTCCAAACCAGATGAAGTAGGTACCATAGTCTATCTCGTAGTAGATAACGTATATTGTGGATATCTCGTAATCGCTGATGAAATAAAAGAAGAAACATACGAATTAACAAAAAACCTACAAAAAGAAAATATAAACAACATAATAATTCTTTCTGGTGATAATGTCGACATAGTTGCCAAAGTATGTAAAGAATTAAACATAAACCAATACTTCGCCAACTTATTGCCACAAGATAAAGTCACAAAATTAAACGAAATAAAAGAAAACAATTTTACCGCCTTTATTGGTGATGGAATCAATGATGCTCCAGTAATTAAAATTGCCGATGTAGGAGTAGCCATGGGTGGTTTAGGTAGTGATGCTGCCATCGAAGCTTCAGATGTAGTGTTAATGCATGATAATCTAAATAACTTCACTAAGGCAATTAAAATAGCAAAATTTACTAAAAAAATAGTTACTTTTAACATTGTATTTGCCATAACATTTAAGTTAGTAATGTTAATTCTAGCCACTTTAGGATTAGCCACTATTTGGATGGCTGTAATTGCCGATGTTGGTGTAACTTTATTAGCCGTTTTAAACTCCTTAAGAATAATGAAAAAACATTTATAATAAAACAAAATATAGCCCAAATCAATAGGCCACCTTTTTTCAAAAAAATCTTACAAAATTGTAATAAAAAAATACCAACACTTCACAATAAAAATATGATACAATTATAAAAGAGGAAGATAAAATATGAACAAGAAAGTAAACGGATTAACAACCAAACAAGTCGAAGAACTAACAAACCAAGGATTAGTTAATTATGAAACCGATGTCAAAACCAAAAGCATTGGTCAGATTATTGCTACTAATTTTCTAACACTTTTCAATTTTTTAAACTTAGGTTTAGGTCTTGCTATCTTCTTTGTAGGTGAATATAAAAACCTATTATTCCTAGGCGTTGTCATATGTAACACCTTTATAAGTACCGTTCAAGAAATCAGAAGTAAACTGACAATCGATAAACTTTCATTACTAAATGAACCCAAAACAACCGTCATTAGAAACGGAAAGCAACAAGAAATCGATATCCACAAAATTGTTTTAGGCGAAATCACCAAATTTTCTCCAGGAAATCAAATATGCACCGATAGTAAAATTTTAGAAGGAGAAGTTTTAGTCAACGAATCATTAATAACTGGAGAGTCAGAACCAGAAACCAAAACCCAAGGTGAAGAATTGCTATCTGGAAGTTTCATTGTTTCTGGACATTGTATCGCTGAAACAATTCACGTTGGTAAAGATAACTATACCGCCAAAATATCTGCTGAAGCTAAATATCTCAAAAAAATAAATTCTGAAATAATGAATTTCATCAAAAGAATAATCAAATATATTTCCATTGCTATCATACCAATTGGGATATTACTATTTCTTCATCAATTAGGACTAGATGGTAATACCTTCAATGAAGCCGTTGTCAATACCGTTGCTGCCTTAATTGGTATGATTCCAGAAGGACTAGTTTTACTTACCAGTACTGTTCTAGCCATTAGCGTCATTAGATTATCAAAACATCGCGTTTTAGTTAGAGAGTTATATTGCATTGAAACCCTTGCAAGAGTAGACACAATCTGTTTAGATAAAACTGGAACCCTAACCCAAGGCGAAATGGAAGTAAATCAAATAATTCCACTAAATTTAACCCCAATGAGTGACATTACCGACGCCTTAGGAATAATGAGTTATCACATGGAAATAGATAACCAAACTATTGAAGCCATAAACAAAAAATACGCTAGAAAAAACGATTACAAAGTTTTAAAAACCGTCCCGTTTTCCTCACAAAACAAATGGTCTGGAATTTCCTTTGAAAAGGAAAGTTATATAATTGGTGCTCCAGAAATAGTCCTAAAAGACACCACAAAAATAAAAAAAGAATTAGATAACTATTCAAAAGACAATAGAGTAGTTTTACTGGCAAAATCAAAAACTAAACTAGACAAAAAACTACCAACCGATATAAAGCCAATGGCCTTAATCTTAATAAACGATAAAATTAGACCAGATGCTCAAATTACTTTAGAATATTTTAAGCAACAAGGCGTTGATATCAAATTAATATCTGGAGATAACCCTATTACTGTTGCTGGAGTTGCCAAAAAAGTTGGTTTACAAAATATCAAATACGTTGACATGAATAATACCAATCAATCACTCGAGACCTTAGCTAAAGAATATAATGTTTTTGGTAGGGTAAAACCAAACCAAAAAAAAGACTTAATTCTAGAATTAAAAAAACAAGGACATACCGTAGCTATGACTGGTGACGGTGTCAATGACGTTCTCGCTTTAAAAGAAGCCGACTGTAGTATTGCCATGAATAGTGGAAGTGATGCTGCTAGAAATGTCTCACAACTAGTATTGTTAGACTCAAACTTTTCATCAATGCCAAAAGTAGTAGGCGAAGGCAGAAGAAGTATCAATAATATTCAAAGGTCATCATCATTGTTTCTATGTAAAACAACATATGCAACTTTACTCGCCGTAATATTCTTATTTCTAAATCGGGCATATCCATTTATCCCAATTCAACTAACCCTAACAAGCATTGTTACCATTGGAATTCCGTCATTCATTTTAGCGCTAGAACCAAACAACGAACGCATAAACGGAAGAATAATCATAAACGTTTTAAGAAAATCATTGCCGACAGCCCTTACTATCGTTACAAATATAATCATAATTACTATACTTCCAGAAGTAATAAGATTAACCGAAATAGAAGTGTCAACCCTAGCCGTACTACTAACTGGCTTTACTGGCTTTATGCTTCTATATCGAATAAGTGTTCCATTCAACACCTTAAGAAGAATTCTATTTATAACCATGATTTGCTTATTTATTTTCGGAGTAGTCATGTTAAGAGACTTATTCTCTTTAACCATATTAACTCCGCATATAATAGTTTTAACCGCTATTTTACTAATGATAGCCGTCATGTTATTTAATATGTTTAATACCATATGTGATAAATTCACTACAAAAATAAAATAAGGAGGAAAAAAATGAATTCAACAGATTCTTTAAACAATGAAGAAATCACTAAAATTTCAGATTCATATGATAAAAAGACCCAAACAAATACACCAACAATAAAGACATTTAAAAAAACAGAAGAAATCAAAACAAAAAAATTTAAATTAAAAAAAATCGCCAAATATTTTACATGTGTTGTACCACTTTTAGTTGCTATTTCCGTTATAATTGGACCCTATATTCAAAATGATTTTACTAATAAAAGTTATGTACAAACTCACTCCAACACAGAAATATCGATGGTAGACAATACAGATACATATGTGACCAATCCTTATATTTATGAAGGAGATGTAAAAGCATTTATAGAAGCTCCAGGTATATTTAATAATACATATCCAGTAGTTCAAACAGACAATAATGATTATTATTTAAATCATGATATAAATGGCAATCAAACCAAAGTTGGTGCAATCTTTAAAGATAGTAACAACAACGAAGGCTTAAGTGATGACCTAACAATCATTTATGGTCATAATTTACTAGATGATTCAAATTTTGGAAAATTAGCCGACTACGCCGATAAAGAAACAAACAATATTCAAGTAAGAGATGCCCAAGACGCTTATGATGTAGCAAATCAAATCGATTATAAAGATGAATACGGACATTACAACATCGATATATTTGCATCTGGGATATATGATGCCAGCTATATTGTCGACAATGTTGGTTCCTTCGATTCCCAAGCTGATTTTAACCAAATTATAGAATACATAAAAAACAATAGTGATATAGAAACAGATATAACTCCTAACTATGGCGACAAAATAGTATGTTTCTTTACATGCCCAGATGGGGATGCCGATGATTATTATGGTAAAACAGGACAAAATGAAAATAATAGGACACTAGTATTTGGAGTTGCAAAACAATTAGAAAAATACCAAGAACTACCCCAAACTAAAAGTGGAAAAACACTTTAATTAAAAAACATTTTTCAACTTTAAAATCAAACAATAATAACCAAGAAAAATTTATATTTTCGTTCCAGTAACAATTGGTGTAATAAATAAAAACAAAAATAGCTAATGTCAGCTATTTTCTTTTATACATTTCATTGACTTTACATGGTAATTCCTTTATAATTTATTATAGAATAGGTAAGGGTGATAAAGTGAACAAAAAAGCATTTACACTTATAGAATTAATCGCAGTTATAGTAATTCTATCATTAATCGCATTAATAGTTTTTCCAGCTGTTAACTCAGTTATTAAAAACTCAAAGGAAAAAGCCTATCAAGAACAAATTAAAACAATTATCAAATCAGCTAAACAACTATCATATGAAAATTCCGAAGTACTTCCAGATGAAGTAGAAGGAGCAACTTCTGAAATTCAGCTAACATGCTTAACTAGTGGATGTACTTATAATGGCGTCCAAATAAAAGGTGGATATATAAATGAAGATGACATAATTGATCCTAGAAATACCAATAAAAAGCTAGACGGTCTTATCATTATCACCTACACATCAAATCAATATAATTACACATATGAAGAACAAGCCCAAATAGCGACAACAACTGGAGATTGGTTATTACAAAACGCTAGCGACAGTGCCGTTTTAAAAGCTAACCAAAATACCTATAGAGGAACAAGTGATGACAACTATATAAACTTTAGTGGAAGTACTTGGAAAATTCTACAAATAAACAGTGATGACACCATCACCATAATCAAAAATACCCCAGTAACTACCTTAGCTTTCGATAGTAATAACTCCACAAACTTTGAAAACTCCAGTATAAATAGTTACTTAAACAATACATATTATAATTCATTATCACAAAAAAATTATATTAAAAAGACCCAAAAATGTATAGGGCCATATAACAATCCATGTGAGGAAACATACACTGCCAACGTTGGTTTACTAACCACTGAAGAATATATAAATACATCAAATGATACCAATTGTAATATAGATAATTTAGCCCCTTGTGCTAACGGGAACTTCCTAGTAACTACTTATTCAGAATATACAATGAATTATAACGAAAGTGGCGTTATTGCCATCAATAACGGGACATTTGTTTCAGTAGATCCAACCACCGCATTAAATATTAGACCAGTTGTAACCTTAACAAATGACACAAAAATAACCGGTGGAAGCGGTAGTGCCGATAATCCATATTTAATTGGTTAGCATTTGAAAATAAAATGTAAATATAGTATAATGTTAAAAGTATTTTAAGAGGTGATATAATGAAAGGTATAAAAAAATTAATAAATCAGCATAAAAAAGGATGTATAATTGGTGTAGTCGTATTTTTCTGCATCGTAATAGCCTTTTTTACAATCTTTTTCATAATTCCATCATTTGGAAGTAATAAGTATGGTGATAGATTAGATGGTATTGAAAATTATAAAATATCATCAAGCTCTATAAACGAAATCAAAGATAACTTAACCAGTAAAGAAGGAGTAACTAAAGTTACATACCATCAAGAAGGGAAAATCCTAAACTTCACCATAAAAGTAAGTGGCGATACCAAATTAGATACTGCCAAAGAATACGCAAAAGAAGTCCTTGATGGCATCAGCAAAAAAAATCTAAAATATTATGATATTCAAATATTCCTAGATTCTGACGATAATACTAACGATTATCCAATTGCTGGTTACAAACATAAAACATCAGACGAAATTATTTGGGGAAACGTAGGTGAAAGTAGTGAATAAAAAATTTTGGGTTGCAGCCTTTTCAATTTTAATAATATTAGTAGGGGTGGCCTTATTCTTCTATTTTACCAAAGAAGATGAAAACACATTAACCGTATCTGAAAAAAATTGGATAGAGAATAATAAAAACAAAATCATCGACTTATCAATCCCAAATGATATCGCCGTATTAAGTAGTGATGGCGAAGGAGTTGTATTTAGTTTTCTAGAATCATTAGAAAAAAACACTGGCTTAGATTTTAATAAATTATCATATACGGCAGGAGAAAAAACATCTAGTGATTATGCCATTGAAGTAGCTGATAAGGTAGACCAAAACGATATTTTAATTTATCAAGACAATTATGCTTTAGTTTCTAAAAATAACGTACAATATAATAATACCAGCGAAATCAAAAACATCACAATTGGGGTTTTAGAAAATGACATGGACAAAATCAATAAATATTTATTAGGTAGTACCGATGTTACATATAAACCATATAAAAATGAAAGTACCATGCTAGAAGATATGGAAAATAACAACATAGATGCCATGGCTTTACCTCGACTTGTTTATCTAAATGATATCATTAGTGGTGAAAACATGAAAATCGCTTATAACATTACCGAATATACCCAAGACTACGTCTTAAAATTAGGTAATACCAAAAAGCTAAATAATATCTTAAAAAAATATTATGAAAAATGGGCTAAAGAAAACTTTGAAGTAGAATTCAACAAAAGTTTAGCTGAAAATTATTTCACCATAAAAGAAATCGACGAAAAAGAACAAGTTAAATTTAGAAGCAAACGCTATAACTATGGATTTGTCTTAAATAGTCCTTTCGATTTAACAACCAAAGATGGTTTAAGAGGCTTCAATTATAGTTTTTTAAGCAGTTTCGCCAAAGCTACAAACATCGAATTAAATTATAAAAAATACTCATCAATCGAAAACATGGTCAATGACTTTAACAACAATAATCTAGATATAATATTTGGCTACAATAGTACATCAAAATACAAAATGGATACTTATGAAACCGTATCAGTTTATGATGAAAAAGTCGCTATAATTACTAATCAAAGTACCGATTTAACCATTAATTCAGTCCATTCATTAGCTAATCAGACCATAAAAGTAGTTAAAGATAGTAAAATAGAAAACTATTTAAAAGAACACGGTGTCAACACCAAAACATACAATAATACTCAAGACCTAATTAAAAGTTTAAATAAGACCGATTTAGCCGCCATTGATTATTATACATATGATAATTATATCCGAACCGATTTAAACAATTACAAAGCCTTATATACATTTAATATTGATGAAGAATATACATTCGTTGCCAGAGATATCAGTGCCAACCAAACATTTAACGAATTATTCGATTTCTATATATCATTTATCGATGACAAACAAATAGTAAATAATAGTTACAATGAACTATTAAACTACACTAATAGTAATAAACTAATTCAACTATTAATTGCCATATTTAGTGCGGTTATTTTAGTACTAGTTGGAGTAATAACCGGAAAACTTTTCAAAAAGCATAAAGACCATAATTCAAAATTATCAAAAACCGAAAAATTACGTTATATAGATAGCTTAACATCATTAAAAAACCGTAACTATCTAAATGACAACGTTAGTAATTGGGATGCCAGCGATGTTTATCCACAATCCATTATCGTTGTCGACTTAAATAATATTGCGTATATTAATGATAATTTTGGACATACTGAAGGAGACAAAGTCATTGTTGAAGGAGCAGCCGTTTTAATTAATAATCAATTACCTAACAGTGAAATCATAAGAACAAACGGAAACGAATTTTTAGTATTTATGGTAGGACACGACGAAAAAACCGTTGTAACCTATATAAGAAAATTACATAAAGAATTAAAAAAATTATCACATGGTTTTGGAGCCGCTATTGGCTATAGTATGATAACTGACGACATAAAAACCATTGATGATGCTGTAAACGAGGCAACCCTAGATATGCGTAATAATAAACAAGAAGCAAAATAGTAAGAGAGGCTAGAACATGAAAAAATTTTTAAAAAAGATTTTTGCTATTTTCATGAAACCAGAAATGATGATATTACCTGGGCAACTAGCCTTTTTTATCATTTTAGCTATTTTCCCTTTATTAACACTAATAGGTTATGTTGGTTCCAATATATCACTGTTTTCAAATACTTTCGTATCATTAATAAATAATATAGTTCCATCTGATGTTGCCAACGTTATATTACCATTTATGACCGAAAGTAAAATAACAGGAAACATTGCTTTCTTCATGATAGTAGGCTTTTACCTAATGTCAAACGGAACAAATTCATTAATAGTTACATCAAATGAACTATACGGTATCCAACACGATCCATTTCTAAAAAGAAGAATAAAAGCCTTCTTTATGATAATCCTATTAATGGCACTTTTCATTTTCGATGTTTTAGTACTTGCCTATGGGAACGTCATTGTTAAAGAAATAATAAGCCTAGAAATATTTGCCGATGTAAGTGATAAACTATATCGAATATTCATTTTATTAAAATGGCCCGTTGCCTTTATATGTATATTTTGGATTATTAAACTTATTTACGCTGTCGCCCCTGATGAAAGCATTGCCAGTAAATACATGAACAAAGGTGCCCTCTTCACCACTATAGGATGGATTATCACCACCGCCATTTACTCACTTTATATTTCCAATTTTGCTAATTATAAAATGTTTTATGGAGGAATATCGACCATAATCGTAATGATGATCTGGATATACTTCCTATCCTATATATTAGTTATGGGAATCGCCATTAATACAGCTGATTATAATGAAAAACAAAAAGACATACATAAAATAGAAAAAAAGAGCCAAGATAATTAATGGGGTACATATTTATTACCAGTATGTATCTCACCCACAGACTACTAGTACTTAACTCAGTTTAATTGGAACATGAGCAGTATTAAATGGTAATTTAATCTCTTAAATTTTGGACTAGTAGATAGTAAAACGGCGAAAAGCCGTTTTCTTCTTACAAAAAAATTGATAAAATAAATTATACCTTCAAAAGAGAAAGTATTGTAAAATACTTTTTTTTGTTAAAAAAAAATGTTATAATTGTAGAGTATACAACGAGGTGAGTTATGAAAGATAAATTAAAAAAAGTCGGGCATCGAACCAAAACATTTATAAAAAAATTTATAAAAGGTACAAAAATTTATTTTAAACACAATGCTTTATTTATTACCTTTGTCCTTACAACATTTATAGAAAGCTTCATGCTTAGACTTTTTACCGTTAAAAACTTTACTGCCATAAGCCCATTATTTGCTGACTTTGCTGTAATATTATTAGTAGGTTCATTCGCATACTTTTTCAAATCAAAAAATAGATATAAATACTTAATGACTTGGTCTATAATATTTACTTTAGTATGTGTAATTAACTCCGCATATTATAGTAACTATATATCATTTACTTCATTTTCACTACTCGCAACCTCTGTTCAAATATTTGGAGTAGGTGACGCTTTAAATACCATTATCGAAGTAAAAGATTTTAGTTATATTTTAGGACCCATTATTTTAACCCTAGTTCACTTAAAACTAAAAAATACCAGTTACTATGATAATGTAACAACTAAAAAGAAAGCTAGAGTTACATTTTTAAAAACCCTACTAGTAAGTGCCATATCATTAGGATTTTTCCTGTCAACAATTACAGGCACAGACATCAGTAGACTATATAAACAATGGAATCGGGAATATGTTGTTATGAAATTTGGTATATACGTATATCAAGCCAATGATTTAATTGCCAGCCTTCAACCACAAATAAGTCCATTATTTGGTTATGATAAAGCTGCGAAAGAATTTAGAGAATACTATGAAGAATATCCATCAGAAAAAAGCGATAATGAATATACCGATAAATATAAAGGCAAAAACGTTATAGTTATTCATGCTGAAAGTATTCAAAACTTTTTACTAGATACCGAAATAAACGGTCAAGCAATAACCCCTAATTTAAAAAAATTGTCTGAAGAAGGATTATACTTCTCAAACTTCTATGCTCAAGAAAGCGTTGGAACCAGTAGTGATAGTGAATTTACCTTCAACACCTCATTACTTCCAGCCAGTAATGGAACCGTTTTTGTAAGTTATTGGGATAGGGAATATTTATCAATACCAAAACTATTAAAACAGCAAGATTATTACACCTTTAGTATGCATGCCAACAAAGGTAACTTCTGGAACCGTGAGGTTATGCATAAACAACTTGGATATGATAAGTTCTATTATTATACCAAAGATTTCACCATCAACGATGAAGATATTATTGGCCTTGGCTTAAATGATAAATCATTCTTCAAACAAGCAACCGAAAAAATTAGTAAAATAAATGAAGAACACAATAATTGGTATGGTGTATTATTAATGCTTACTAACCACACACCATTTACTGGTCTAGAAGACACCACAGACTTAGACTTAACCTACAAATATACCAAAACCAATGAAGAAACAGGTCAAACTGAAGAAGTAATTAATGATTATTTAAAAGGTACAACCTTAGGTAACTACTTCACAACCGCTCATTATGCTGACGAAGCTATAGGTGAACTAGTAAATGAATTAGATGAAGCCGGACTTTTAGATAATACAATTTTAGTTATTTATGGTGACCATGATGCCAAAATAAAACGTAGTGAATACAACCGTTACTACAACTACGATCCAGAAACAGATTCAAAATTAGATAGCGATGATCCAAATTATAAAGAATATACCAAATACGATTATGAATTAAATCGTAAAGTTCCATTTATTATTTGGACAAAAGATGATCAAGAGAAAAAAGAAATAAAAACAGTTATGGGCATGTATGATATTCTTCCAACTTTAGGAAACATGTTGGGAATTCATAGTTCATATGCTTTAGGTCATGACGTCTTTAGTGAAAAAGAAAATTTTGTCGTTTTCCCAAATGGAAATTGGATAACAGACAAGATGTATTATGATAGTCAAGGCGATGAAGGAATATTGTTAGATGAAAATGCTGTCATTAGTTCAGATTATATTAACAACTACACTAAGAGAGCTGAAAAAGAAGTCGAAGTATCAAACAATATAATAGTCCATGATTTAATCAAAAAAATACAAGAAAGTGATGAATTATTAAAGGAGAATAAAAATGGCAAAGAGAAAGATAAGTAAAAAGAAAGTATCAATATTTATATTAATATTAGTCGTCATAATTGCGGCTATAGGACTCTTCATCTTTTTAACCAAAGATAAAGAAGAAGATGCGATTAAAGTTGAAAGCGTCGATACAATAGAAGGTTATGATTATACATTAAACAATAATGCAACCAAATATTTTAAAAGTTTATTTAAAGAATTAAAAGAAGTACTAGAAGCAGACGATGTTGATCAAGACAAATATGCCGAACTAGTTACCAAACTTTTTGTTGCCGATTTCTTTAACTTAGATAATAAAGTAAGTAAAAACGATATCGGCGGAGTTCAATTCGTCTATAAAGACTTTAGAAGCGATTTTGAAAAATTAGCTGCCAGCTCAATTTACAAAAGTGTAGAAAGTAATATTTACAAAAACCGTGAACAAGAATTACCAGTTGTCGTTAAAGTTTCAGTTGAAAAGGGCGAAAATACAACATTTGAATATGATAGTAACAAAGACGAAGAAGCTTATGTAATTAACTTTGACATCGAATATGAAGATGATTTAAGTTATCAAAATTCAGGTATCGTAACCTTAATTCATAACGATAAAAAACTAGAAGTAGCTGCTTTAGAAGAAACTGATGCAAATTAGTTTTAGTTGAAAAAAACTTAAAAATCAGTTATAATGTTATCAAGGTAAAGGAGAAAATAATATGGATAAAAAGAAAATAACTATGGACAAAAAGAAAATAATTGTATTAGTCGCAATTCTAATAGTAATAGTGGTTGGAGTAGCCATATTTATAGGAGTAAAAATGGTAAACAACAAGAATATGGCCAATAATAATAAAAAGGATACTATAAAAGCTATCACTGAAGAAAAAGTCATCAAAGATGAAACATTTGAAGACCTAACATTTACTAACACTTCATTAATAAAAGATGGTGACCAATATACACTAACAATGGAAGTTAAAAACCCAACCGATGAAGAAATTGATATTGAAAAAGTAGACATTGTAATGAAAGATAAATCAGGAAATGAAATTATAACATTATTAGGTTATATCGGTGACCCATTGAAATCAAATGAAACAAGAACAATTACCTCATCTGTTGGTGTTGATTTATCAAAAGTTAAATCAAAAACAATTGTAGCTGCCGCATAAAGGACAAAAGTCCTTTTTTGTTTAAAAAAAACTAACATAAAATAAAATATTTTATGTTAGT
>CAZZCM010000021.1:0-13052 GCA_964652445.1 uncultured Muribaculaceae bacterium
GTTTCACGTGAAACATTGTAATAGTTTGCCTTTTTATAAAAAATAATATATTATTAATAATGGCACAACATTTATATTCGAACCAGGTCAGAATCGGAAGATAGCAGCCTTAAGAATCTCTAAATGTGTGTGCCTTTTATGTAGGTGATAGTTTGAATAAATATATGGAATTAGCATTTAAAGAAGCAAAAAAATCAATAAAGACCAGTGACGTTCCAGTGGGAGCAGTAATTGTGGAAAAAGGGCAAGTAATTGCAAAATCCCATAATACAAAAGAGAAAAAAAAGATTGTAACTAGACATGCAGAAATAAATGCTGTGGAAAAAGCATGCAAAAAAAAGAAAAATTGGTACTTAAATAACTGCGAATTATACGTAACCTTAGAACCTTGCAAAATGTGTATGGGGGCTATTGAACAAGCACGCATAAAAAAAGTTATCTATGCAGCTCCTAGAGAAAAAAATAATAATTTAAAATCACCCATTCTCAAACAAGAAGAAGGTGTGGAAAAATCCAAAAAAATGCTCAAATCATTTTTTAAAAATAAGAGAAAATGACATAAAGTTATTTTCTTTTATTGTGGATAAATGGTATAATTATATATAGTTTTAGAGGGTGATAACATGTATCAAGCATTATATAGAAAATATCGTCCAAAAACCTTAGAAGAAGTGGGTGGACAAGACACAATAGTCAAAATAATCAGAAATTCAATCGAAAATAACAAAATCAACCATGCATATTTATTTGCAGGCCCTAGAGGAACTGGAAAAACCAGTGTAGCAAAAATATTTGCCAAAATGGTTAACTGTGAAAATCTTCAAAATGGAATTCCTTGTGGACAATGTGTAAGTTGTACACAAACAAATAATAGTGATACAATCGAAATAGATGCCGCATCAAATAATGGAGTAGATGAAATAAGAGAGTTAAGAAACAACGTAAATTTAGTCCCATCATACGGAAAATATAAAGTTTATATCATCGATGAAGTCCATATGCTTACAACAGGTGCCTTTAATGCCTTATTAAAGACATTAGAAGAGCCCCCAGCCCATATAATCTTCATTTTAGCTACAACCGATCCTCATAAAATTCCAGAAACCATTTTATCAAGGTGTCAACGTTTAGATTTTAAAAAAATCAGTGACAAAAGTATCGTTGATAGATTAAAAAAAATAGTCAAAGAAGAAAATATAAATATTGAAGAAGACGCATTAAAAGAAATAGCTCGCCTGTCAGATGGGGGAATGAGAGATTCAATTGGAATGTTAGATCAAGCCGTTGCATATTCAAGCAACAAAATCACCATAAAAGATATACATGATATTAACGGAACATTAACCCCCAAAGATTTAAAAAAACTAATAAATGTGATAATTACAAAAAAAATTAAAGAAATATTCGAAATCCTAGATAAATATAATAATGATGGTAAGAATTTCATTAAGTTAACAGAAGAAATAATTACCTTTATGAGAAATATTTTACTATATAAAAATGCTACAGAATATTTCAGTTCCATAACAAAAAAAACAGAAATATATGAAGAAATTTCAAAACAAATTACAACAAAACAAATCTTACAATATATTGAAATCTTAAATAAAACCAGTTTAGAAATGAAAACAACAAATAATACAAAATTATTACTTGAATTAGCAATTATCAAAATGATAAATAATGAATCTGATAATAATAATCATTTAATAAAACAATTATCAGAAAAAAAAGTGGAAAAAGAGGTAATTCCAAAAGAGGTAACCCCTAAAAATGTGGAAAAATCGCAAATTAATCTGCAACAATTACCTAAAAAAGAACCAAAAAAAGAGGAAATCTCAGTAAATTCAAACAATTTGCAATCACCCAAAGAAGATAATGTAATAATTACACAAAAAATAAACAAAGAAATAAAAAGCGAACTAGAAAAAATAAAAAAAATCAGAATAAATAACACTTTAGCTGAATTTTCTAAAAAACATTTACAAGAATTAAAACCAAAAATAGAAAAATTCAATGAGTATTTACTAGATTCAGAAATAAGCCAGTATATATCAATAATCTTAGATGGAACTTTAAAAGCAGCCAGTAATACTAATTTAATTTTTGTATATAAAAACGAAAGAACATCAAATTTATTTAACGAGAATATCACAAATATTGAAAAAACCATCGAAAAAATTCTAAAAAACAAATATAAAGTGATTTCCACTGATATAAATCATTGGGAAAAAATCAAAAATGAATTTAATAGTAAAAAGAAAAAATATAATTATGTAGAAGAAACTTTTAATCTTGAAGATTTGTTTACCAAAACCAATAATAGTGATTTTAGTGAATTTCAAGATATAATTGTTTATAAATAGAAAGAAGGAAATAAAATGAATATACAAGCAATGATGAAACAAGCCCAAAAAATGCAGAAAGACATGATGAAATCAAAAGAAGAAATCGATAACATGGTATTCGAAGGAAAATCATCTTTAGTTACCATAGAAATGAAAGGGACAAAAGAACTTACTAAAGTAAAAATCGATGCCGAAGCCATCGAAAAAGACGAAATCGAAATGTTAGAAGACATGATAGTTGTTGCCATAAATGAAGCTAGTAAAAAAGTAGACAAAACAACCGAAGAAAAAATGGGTAAATATACTCAAGGAATGCCAGGGCTATTCTAATGTATCCGACAACAATCAACAACTTAATTGAATGTTTTAAAAAATTTCCTGGAATAGGGGAAAAAACTGCAGAAAGATTAGCACTTTCTTGTTTAGATATGGATGAAGAAACCATCAAATTATTTATAGATTCACTAAAAAATAGCAAAACAAAAATAAAAAAATGTAAAAAATGTGGAAATTTTTCTGAAGAAGATTTATGTACCATCTGTAAAGACCCATCAAGAGATAAAAAAGTATTATGTGTTGTTGAAACAAGTAAAAATATAATTCTTTTCGAAAAAATAGGTACATTTAATGGACTATATCATGTTTTAGGCGGGTTAATTTCACCTTTAGATGGAATAAACCCAGAAGATATAAATATATCATCACTAATAGATAGAATAAAAAACGAAAAAATAAAAGAGATAATATTGGCAGTCAAACCAACCGTTGAGGGAGAAACAACAGCTTTATATATTAGAAAACTGTTAGAAGGAACAGACATAATCATTTCAAAAATCGCTCACGGTATACCAATAGGCGCTGATATTGATTATATTGATTCATTAACATTAGAAATAGCATTATCAGAGCGTAGTCAGATTTCATAAAATATAAATAAAATTATATAATTTATTGAGGTGTAATATGCTAAATAAATTATTTCAACCATTAAAAAGGCTTGTACTAGGCTTTTTAATGTTATATGGTTACAATTTAATCGTTCCCGCTGTGGCGATAATACCAATAAATATTGTAACCGTTATATTGCTTACAATTTTTGGACTCCCTGCACTTATATTTTTAATTATAATAAGAGTGCTGGTGTATTAGGGGGAAGAATTATGCTAGAAAAATATCAAGAAAATCAAAAAATAGCTTATAGAATACTAAAAAACGCTGTTAGTAAAGAAATGTACTCCCATGCTTATCTTTTTGAAACTAACGGCTTTTACGATAGCTATAATTTAATCATGGACTTCGTCAAAGCAATTCTTTGCAAAAACATCGAAGAAAAAGATCATAATCCAGCTACATGTCCTATCTGTCATCTAATCGATACTGGAAATTATCCAGAAATTGAAATAATAAGCCCTGATGGAATGTGGATAAAAAAAGAACAATTAAAAAAACTTCAAGCTGAATTTAATAAAAAAGCTATCATTGGTGATAAAAAAATATATATCATTAAAGAAGCAAACAAACTGAATAAACAATCCGCCAATTCAATTCTAAAATTTCTAGAAGAACCAGAAGAGGGCATAATCGCTATCCTTGTAGCCGACAACATATACGAAATTTTAGAAACAATTAGAAGTAGATGCCAAATAATAAAACTTAACGAAGATAAAAAAGCACTTAATGTAAAAAATACAAATAATTATTTAGCCCTTATATTATATAATAAAGAAGAATTAGATGAAAAAGAAATAGAAAAGGTAGAAAAAGTAATAAAATTTGTTAATTATTACGAAAAAAACCATCTAGATACCATAATATATATGCAAAAATTATGGCATGATTATATAAAAAACAAGGAAGAGTTACTAATAGCCTTTGACCTAATGATTCTTTATTATAAAGACATTTTAAATAAAATTTCAAATAGAGACATCGAAATATTCAAAACATACAACAAAGATATCGACGAAATAGTAAGCAAAAATACAATAAATGACATTTGCGATAAATTAAACATCTTGACAGAATTTAAAGAAAAGATAAAATATAATGCAAACATCAATTTATTAATGGACAAGCTCATAATTACATTAGAGAGGAGGCAATGAAAATGTTAGAAGTTGTAGGTGTAACCTTAAAAGAAAACGGAAGAATATATTACTTTGACCCAAACGGTTATAAATTAAAAAAGAACATTACCGTTATAGTTGAAACAGAACAAGGTCAGCAATTTGGAAAAGTTGTCAAAGAAAATATAAAAATAAATCCCAAAGATATCAACAAAAAATTAAAAAAAGTTATTAGAATATCAAGCAAAGAAGATTATAAAAAAAATATTAAAAACATCAAAGATGCCAAAGGAGCCTTAAAAAAGTGTCAACAATTAGTAGAAAAGAAAAATTTAAAAATGAAAGTTTTAGATGCTAATTATACCTTTGATCGAGATAAATTAATCTTTCGTTTTTTAGCCGAAAATCGCGTTGATTTCCGCGAATTAGCCAAAGAATTAGCCCTTATTTATAAAGTTCGAATTGAATTAAGACAAATCGGAGTTAGAGACAAAGCCAAAGAAGTTGGCGGATGCGGTCCATGTGGTCAAAAACTTTGTTGTGCTAGATTTTTAAAAGAATTAGATACCGTTTCAATCAATATGGCCAAAAATCAAAGCCTTTCCCTAAATCCATCAAAAATAAATGGTGTATGTGGAAGATTACTATGCTGTCTAAAATACGAAGATGAAGCATATAAAAAATGCCGACAAAATATGCAAAAAATTGGTGATAAAATAAAGACAGAATTTGGTGAAGGGAAAATAATCGGGTTAGAACTGTTAGAAGGAAAATACAAAGTCGATGTACCAGAACATGG
This sequence comes from uncultured Muribaculaceae bacterium, assembly GCA_964652445.1. Classification (GTDB taxonomy): domain Bacteria; phylum Bacillota_I; class Bacilli_A; order RF39; family UBA660; genus Coprosoma. Next base: position 5,214 of record CAZZCM010000021.1, read on the forward strand.
CATTATATTTGTAGATAAAGAAGAATGCAAGTAATAAATTATTTATTAGGCTATAAAAATCTAAAAATATATCAAGATACTGAAATGTTTAATTTTTCTTTAGATTCTGTTTTGTTACCAAATTTTATAACCATAAATCAAAACACCAAAGCCATTCTAGATATAGGTACTGGCAATGCCCCAATTCCTATAATTTTATCAACAAAAACCAAAGCCAAAATAATTGGTGTTGAACTACAAAAAGAAGTAAGCGAATTAGCTCAAAAATCAGTAAAATTAAATAAATTAGAAAATCAAATAAAAATCATCAACGGAGATATTAACGAAATAAGTGAAACATTCCCAATCAACTCGTTCGATATCATTACTTGTAATCCACCATTCTTTAGAGTGGAGCCAAAATCAAAACTAAACCACAATGATTACAAAACCATAGCTAGACATGAAGTAACCTTAAATCTAAATCAAATATGTAACATAGCCAAGAAATTATTAAAAAATGGTGGAGTCTTAGGTATCGTTCACAGACCAGAAAGATTAACCGATATATTAATAAACATGAGGGAAAATAATATTGAGCCGAAAAAAATTTGTTTTGTCCATCCCAAAAAGAATACCAAAGCAAATATTGTCTTAGTAGAAGGTGTACTAAACGGAAAAAAAGGGTTAAGTGTACTTCCTACATTAATAAGCCATAAGCCAAATGGCGACTATACCGCCGAAATTCAAAAATATTTTAAAGTAGAGTGATAAAAATGAGTCAAAAAAGTTATGATGGTAAACCAACATTATATATAGTTCCAACCCCAATTGGAAATATGGAAGACATAACTATCAGAGCCTTAAATATTTTAAAAGAAGCCGATGTTGTATTTTCAGAAGATACAAGAGTAACAAACCAATTGCTAAAACACTTTGATATTAAAAAAAAGTTAATATCAAGTCATCTATATAATGAAAATAACAATCAAGAGAAAGAATTAAATTATTTACAAAAAGGAAAAACCTTAGCATTAGTTAGTGACAGAGGCACTCCTTTAATAAGTGACCCCGGATATATACTAGTTAAAAACGCTATTGATAATGGATATAATGTCGTTTGTCTTCCTGGGGCCACCGCTTTAATACCAGCCATAGTTATGTCAGGATTAGGCAATGGACCATTTACATTCTATGGATTTCTAAACAGCAAAGAAACAAAAAGAAAAAGAGAATTAGAAGATTTAAAAGAAAATAAATTTACCATAATATTTTATGAAGCCCCACACCGAATAACAAAAACATTAGAAAATATAAAAGAAATATTTGGCAACCGACAAGCTGCAATTGCTAGAGAAATAAGTAAAAAATACGAAGAAATTATTAGAGGCACAATCGATGATTTAATCAACGCTTCCAAAAATATCAAAGGAGAAATTGTTCTAATCATCGATGGGAACAAAGAAGAAAAAGATTACAGTGATTTATCTATCATCGACCACATAAATATATATTTAAAAAAAGGACAAAACAGTAAAGAAGCCATCAAACAAGTTGCTAAAGACAGAAATATTCCTAAAAATGAAGTATATAACGAATATCATAGGAGGTAAGAAAATGAAACTAATAGTTGGACTAGGAAATCCTAGTAAAGAATACGAAAAAACAAGACATAACGCTGGATTTCGATTCATAGATAAATATGCCGAAAGTAAAAATCTTACCTTTAGTAAGGAAAAATTTAAAGGTTTATATACAGAGTTCATTCAAAATAACGAAAAAATCATCCTTTTAAAGCCCCAAAAATATATGAATTTATCTGGAGAAGTAATAAAAGACTTTATAAATTTTTTCAAAATAAATATTGAGGACATCTTAATCATCTATGATGATTTAGATACAGAAAAAGGCAAAATAAAAATTAAATATAAAGGTTCATCAGGTGGACATAACGGATTAAAAAGCATTGAAAATCATTTAAAAACAAACGAATATAAACGTATTAAAATCGGTATCGGCAAAAATGATAACCACGACAAAATTGATTATGTTATTGGTAAAGTTCCAGCTAGTGAATATGAAATTATAAATTCTATCAATAAAAATGCCCAAACCATAATAGATGATTATCTAAAAATGACCTTTGACAATTTCATGAACAAATACAACAAAGGGGAAAGATAACATGAGCTTTATAGATAAAATTTTAAATATAGAAAAAGAGGAAGAAGTCTACGGTTTAACTGCCGAATTAAAAAGTTTGTATGTATATAATCGATTTAAAAAAGAAAACAAATCAATTATATTAGTAACATCTAATCTTCATAATGCCAGTAAATACTATTCCTCACTTATCAACCATACAGATAAAGTATGGTTTTTCCCTATGGATGACTTTCTCACCAGTGAAGCAATTGCCATATCCCCAGAATTTAAAATCAATAGATTAGAAACAATAAATAACTTATTAAGTGGCAACAACGGAATTATCATCACCAATTTAATGGGTTATTTAAGATTTTTACCGCCCAAACAAAACTTTAAAGATAGCTATATTACTTTAAAAACAAATAAAGAATATAACCAAAATGAATTAGTAAAAAAACTATTTAAATTAGGATACAAAAGACAAACAACCATTAACATGACTGGTGAAATAGCCATTAGAGGTTTCGTTTTAGATGTTTTTCCAATCAATAGTGAAAATCCAATCAGAATAGAATTTTGGGGGGACACTATTGATACAATTAAAACATTTAATATAGATAGTCAAAGAACAAACAAAAAAATAGATGAAATTACAATTTATCCAAATACCGAATTTCTTATTGATAAAGATCCATTCGCCACCCCATATCGTGATATTTATAAATACACCAAAGTTACCAGCATATCAGATTATTTAGACAATCCTTTAACAATATATGACAATTATCATGAATTACAAACCAGCTATAAACTACTCTTAGAAGAAATCAAAGATTATAACATTAGTACAAATCGGCCAAAAGACACCAAGTACATGCATACATTAGAGGAAATCAAAGCCAAAAATATTATAAAATTTGAAACATTCGAAAATCACCAACAAGATAAAAATACCAAAATATATAAAACAAAAGACATAGACACACTCCCTAAACAAACAAAAGATATAAACAAATTACTTAATTCTTACATAAAATCAAACAAAATAGTAATCATTACGCTAGATAACCGCTATCAAGTAAATAGATTAATTGAAACTTTAGACAACCCTAACATAGTTTATACCAACGAAAATGAAATATTTCCTAAAAAAATAAATCTAATTGTCAAAAAATTAAACAGTGGATTTGAAATCAATGATTACATAGTTATAACTCCAAAAGAACTATATGGAAAAGCAACCGAAACAAGCTATAAAAGCAAATTTAAATATGGTTCCAAAATAAAAGATATAAATAAATTAGAAATTGGAGATTACATAGTTCATGGAAAACATGGAATAGGTCGGTATTTAGGAATCAAAACCATACCTAAAAACGGTATTAAAAAAGATTATCTAATGATAGAATATAAAAATAACGACAAACTATATATACCTGTAGAAAAAATAGATTATATAACCAAATATTCAGGAAAAGAGGGCGTTGCCCCAACATTAAACAAACTAGGTAGTCATGATTGGGAAAAAACCAAAGCCAGAGCCAAAAAACACGCCGAAGATATGGCCGAGGAGTTATTAGAATTATATGCCAAAAGAGAAACTCAAAAAGGATTTGCCTTTAACGCAGACACCAAAGAACAATATGAATTTGAAAAAGAATTCGAATATACCGAAACTCCAGATCAACTAAGAGTAATTGACGAAATAAAACAAGACATGGAAAGTATAAAACCAATGGATCGATTACTATGTGGAGATGTTGGTTATGGAAAAACCGAAGTTGCCTTTAGAGCCATTTTTAAATGTATATCATCAGGTAAACAATCTGCTATCCTTTGTCCGACAACCATTCTATCTTCCCAGCATTACCAAAACGCCATTCAAAGATTCCAATCATTTCCTGTCAACATAGCCATTATTAATCGTTTTGTAACTTCAAAAAAACTAAAAGAAACTTTAACTAGACTAGAAGAAGGCAAAATTGACCTTTTAATCGGAACTCACCGGTTATTAAGTGATGATGTTAAATTCAAAGACCTAGGTTTATTAATTATCGATGAAGAACAACGCTTTGGTGTCAAACATAAAGAAAAAATAAAAAAATACAAAACCAATGTTGACGTTTTAACCTTATCTGCAACCCCAATACCGCGAACTCTCCAAATGTCCATGGCTGGAATTAGAAGCCTTTCATTAATTGAGACTCCACCAGCCCAAAGATATCCAATCCAAACATACGTGTTAGCTGAAAATAATCAAATAATAAAAGAAGCCATTTACAAAGAACTAGCTAGACAAGGACAAGCATTTATTCTTTATAATAGAGTTGAAAACCTAGAAGAAAAAAAAGTTCAAATTCAAAAATTAATACCCGAGGCTAGAATAGCCATTGCTCATGGAAGAATGACCAAATATCAATTAGAAAATGTCATGTTAAAATTCAGTAACCAAGAATTTGATATTCTCCTTTGTACAACGATTATAGAAACCGGAATCGATATTCCAACCGTTAATACACTTATTGTAATTGATGCTGACCACTTTGGTTTATCACAACTTTATCAAATAAGAGGCCGAATTGGAAGAAGCAATAAAATAGCATATTGTTATTTAATGTATGATAACAAAAAAATACTATCAGAAGTAGCTACCAAAAGATTAAAAGTAATTAAAGATTTTACCGAACTTGGAAGCGGATTTGCCATTGCAATGCGTGACCTTTCAATCAGAGGTGCAGGCGATATTCTTGGAAGTCAACAAGCAGGATTTATCGATAGTATAGGAATAGAGTTGTTTTTAGAAATGTTAAATGAAGCCGTTAAAAAACTTCAAGGAAAAGAAACAAAAGAAGAAAAGCCACAAGAAGCAAATCCATTAGTCGAAGTAGAAACTTATATATCCGATAATTATGTAAAAGAAGAAGATTTAAAAATCGAAATACATAAAAAAATAAACGAAATAAATTCCTATGAGAAACTAATAAAAGTAAAAGAAGAATTAGAAGATAGATTTGGAAAAGTATCCGACGATTTAGTTATTTATATGCACGAAGAATGGTTTGAAAAACTAGCACAAAATTTAAATATCAATAAAATTAAACAAACCAAAAATTTCATAGAAATAACCCTACCACCAGAAATTTCTCAAAAAATCGATGGCGAAACATTATTCTATGAAACAACCAAAATAAGTAGAATGTTCAGATTTAGTATGAACGCAGATAAACTAATTATAACTTTAGATACAGTCAAATTAGAAAAACACTTTATATATTATTTAATAGACTTAATGAAAGTAATAAAAAAAAGTATAAAAAAATAGCCAGGAAATTAATCCCAGCTATTTTTATTTATCCAAATAGTTCATAATTTTAGGAACCATTTGTTTTTTACGAGAAACTAAACCTTCAAAGAAATAAGCTTCATCTATATTTTCTACACCAAATGAATTCGCAAACACTTCGCGACTATCTTCATTAAATAAAATATATGAACCATTATTCAAAATATCAGTAATAAACAATGCAACAGCCTTATAATCTTCATTTTTAGCCATATTATTAAGTTCAGCAATAATATTTTCTTTCATATTCAAAAGTTCATCAGTATTCATAGTAGAAACTTGCCCAATACCAATCTTTTGATTATCAATATTAAAGTTTTTAAAGTCAATATGGATAATTTCATAAGTAGATTTACCATCCATAGAAGAGCCAGCCTTAAACATCTCCATACCATACTCATTGTAGTCAACACCAGCAATTTTTGAAAGTTCTTCCAAAGCTTCTCTATCCAAATCAGTAGTTGTAGGTGAAGTTAATAATAAAGTATCTGAAATAATACCAGACATCATAAGACCTGCAATGTTCTTTGGAATAACCACATTGTTTTCTTTATACATTAAATAAAGAATAGTTTCGGTACAACCAACAGGCATATTTCTAAAATTAATAGGCATAGCTGTACCAATATTTCCAATTTTGTGATGGTCGACAATCTCCACAATTTCAGCTTCATCAAGACCAACAACACTTTGTTCTTTCTCATTATGGTCTACTAATATAACTTTTTTAGGATTGTTATTCTCAGCCGTACTTATTCTAAAAATTCCCAAACAAATCCCCTCATTATTTAAAATAGGGTAATTACTAAATTTTTTCTTATTAGCCATTTCCACAACATCAAATAAAGCATCATTTTCATTAACGCAAATAATATCTTCGCTTTTAATTTTATCTTTAATATAATTACTCAAAACAACTAAATTAGCCGTCGAAAGACCATCATATTTAGTACTAATAACATCAACATGATTCTTCTTCGCAATTTCTAAATGTTCAGGTTTCATTTCCACACCATTAGTTAAAATAATGATAGATGCACTATTTTCAACCCCATACTCAATAATACTATGACGGTCACCAACAATTAAAACACTATCTTTATCAATTTGAACTTGCTCTTTAAAAGTCATACTTCTATAAGATGGCGAATAAATATTACCTTCAATTTCTTTATCAAAACGTAATATTTCCTTCGCATCCAAAGCTTCCAATAAATTATCATAAGAAGTGTGTAACCACCCAATTTTTCCAGAAATTAAGTTACTCGCAACATCCTTCATCGAAACCGCACCTTTATATTTTCCATCATTATCAATAACCGGAATTGTACTAATATTAGTTTCATTCATGTATTGGTAACCTTTAAAAATTGAATCATTTTCATTCAAAAAATAATCTTTAACAAAATCTACATCCTTAATTTGAATGCGAACATCATTTAAATATTTAGGTGTTTCAACCTTAAAATAATCTAAAACAAATTTAGTTTCATTATTAATATTTCCAAGAACTCTAGGTTCAGTATTTTCCCCTAAAACATTTTTCAAATAAGATAAAACAATAGAAGAAGTAACACTATCAGTATCTGGTTTTTGATGTCCAAAAATTAATGTCTTTTCCAACAAAATCATCTCCTTTTTCGTAAAATAATTATAACACCATTTAAGTAAAAAAAAAAGTAAAATTAAATATTTCACTCAAACGCCGTAATTATAATAAGTACAAGCAAACAAATACCTAAAGTAACCACAAAGCCAAAAATAAACAAACCAAAATCTTTAAAATCCCTCATGTCCCGCATAAAAGAACTCTGAACCGTTGGTTTAACATCATCATTTTTGTCAAACGTCATTTTATCATTCACAAAAATTTCTGTTCCCTCATCATCACCATTCATAAACTCTTTTATAACATAATTTTCATTTTTATAACCAAAATAACCATTTAACTTTTGCGTTACAAAGAAAATCAATTCATTATAATTAATAAAACTAAACTGTCCGCCAATATCTTTTAAATTTGGCTCAAAATAAAACCACTTTTTCCCATCATAAAAAACCAAAAACCAATAAATATAATCTGCTTTTTCAAAACGAAATTTAATAAATTCAAAATCCATTGCTTCTAAAAATAAAGCCATAAAATCCACAGTTTCCTTATTATTATTTAAGTCAAAAGTTCTTCCATCAATAGTAGAACTACCATTTTTCACAATAAAATCATATAAATCATTACTAGATTTAATATTCAATTCATGAAACATTTTTAAAACTTTTTTCTTTTTCATCATTATCACGTTATCTCCTATATTAATATCATAACACAAATTTAAAAATAATCAACAAATAAACAAGTATATTTACTTAAA
>CAZZCM010000022.1:0-12859 GCA_964652445.1 uncultured Muribaculaceae bacterium
TAACATTCAAGATGGTATCGAAATAGATTATAAAACTGGAGAAAGTAAATTAAAATAACAAAAAACTTAAGACACAAAATCTTAAGTTTTAATTTATGTTAAAATAATTTTTTAAAACATAATCCATAGTAATTTTTACATCAGGAAATACTGGTAAATTTTCAAGCTCATTACGTGAAAACCAACCAATATCATAACTTTCATTGCTAATAATTAACTCAGCTTCAGTATTATTCGGAACAGCCGCATAAATAATATCAATATGTTTGTCCCCATTATCCTTACGATTACATTGAATACCAAGTGGTCTAATCATATCATCTTCCCTAGGAAAACGTTCACCAATCAAACTAATTTTAAGGCCAGTTTCTTCATAAACTTCTCTAACTGCCGCTTCCTCAGGAGTCTCATCATCCTCAATATGACCACCAGGTTGAACCCATTTATCCCATAAATGATGTTTTACAAGTAAAATCTTTTTATTCTCGGGGTTAATAACAAAAGCTGAAGCACAAAAATGTTTTTTCATACACATCACCTTACTTCATTATAACAAAAAACTATAAACAAAAACTACCCCAGTTCGTCATAACCCCTTGTATTTACATTTTTTCCGTAAACCAAGAAAGACTCATTCAAATCCAAAGTGGCCAACAAAACCTCCTCAAGTTTAAATCCCTTTACCTTAAGTTCATGCATAAGCCAATCAATATCCTTATGCATTAATTCCAATGATTTATCAATTACATTACCATCAATAACCAAATTCGCACATAACCCAGATTTCTTTTTATTAATCTTTAAATCCTTATTGATAGGCGTTTGATAATCAGGCTTCGCTAAAAAACTAATTTCCCCGTTTGCCTCCATCAAAGCATAATCAATTTCCGATATATCAAAATATCCATTTATACGGCATTCCTCTAATAAATCATTAATATCAAATTTAGTTTTTCGTAAATTATAATATAATATTCTACCATCTTGAATAAGCATAGTTGGATCTCCAATAAAGAATTTACGCAAACGTAAACTTTTCAAAGATAAAAGAGAAACCAAATAAGCAACCAATCCAAATATAATAACCGAAACAATACCATGTAAATACTTAGAATCCAAATTAAGTGCCATTTCAGCCGCAAAATTACCAATTGAAATTCCAATTACATAATCAAAAACACTAAATTGAGAAACCTGCTTTTTCCCTATCATTTTAGTAACTAAAAACAAAACAACCAAAGAAACAAGACACCTCATAACAACATCAAATAAATCAATTAACTCTTTCTCCATAAAATCACCATTTTTAGTATTATCAAAGTCAAAAAAATTATGCGAATAGGCATAATTATTTTTTTAACAACTTTAATTTTTTCTCAAGCTCTTTATGGTCAAACACAACATCAGTTCTCAAAACAAGTAACATCACAATAATAACTAATAACGTATATAGAATATAACCAATCTGTCTATCTTTTAAAACATAAACAATAGAAGCAATCGCAAATAAAATTTGAATTCCATAAATCATAAGCACAGCTCCGCGATAAGAAAAATGCATATTCAAAAATTGATGATGTATATGAGACTTATCAGGAGTAGAAAAACTTTCACCTTTAAGTCTTCTCCTAACAATTGCAAAAAAAGTATCTAAAATCGGTATTGCTAAAATAAGTAACGGAATAATAAATGAAGTAAGTGTTACATTCTTAAATCCCAACAAAGCAATAACCGCTACCATGAATCCCATAAACATTGAGCCAGAGTCACCAGCAAACACCGTAGCCGGATGGAAATTATGGACTAAAAAGCCTAAAACAGCACCAAACATAATAAACGTTAAAGTTACATCCAAACCTAATTTACCCATAATAGCCGCAATAATACCAATCGTTAAATAATATATCGCACTAATTCCACCTGCTAGACCATCCAAACCATCAATTAAATTAAGACAATTTATACAAGCCACAATAAACAAAATAGTTATTGGATAAGCTAAAACACCAAAATCAAAATAAAATCCAAAAGCACTTACATCTTGAAGTAGTATTCCTCCATAAAAAGTCACAACACATGCTGCTGTCAATTGCCCAACAAATTTAACAGATGCTTTAATAGAATGAATATCATCTATAATTCCCGTCATCACAATAAGAAAACTACCAATTAAAATTGAATTCATTGTACTACTAGGCTCACCAAAAATCATATAACTAAATAAAAAGCCTAAAAATATCGCAAGCCCCCCAAGTTTTGGAGTCGTCTTTGTATGAATATGCCTATGACCCTCTTCATCCCTTGGAACATCAACTGCTCCAATATGAAAAGCTAACTTTTTAATAAATGGCATTACAAAAGCCACAAATAAGAAAGTAATAAGAATCATCAAAAATATACGTGTAATTATTTCTTCCCCCATCACATTCACCTCTCCCACTAATTTTACCATATTTAAAAAAATAAATCTATTTTTGCCATGTTTTTCATGAACAAAAGCAAAAAAATCAAATACAGTTATTACGGAAATTCATAATATAAAAAGAGCCGAAGCCCTAATCTTTATAAAATGCTAAATAACACTCATAAGCATTATAAATATCAAATTTACTTGTAACTTCATAAGGAGCATGCATAGAAAGCACAGGCACACCACAATCAATTACATCAATACCCTTATTAGCTAAAATGTAAGCAATTGTTCCGCCTCCACCTGCATCAACTTTACCCATATCAGCCATTTGATAAACCAAATTATTTTTCTCAAAAATTCTTCTAACTTTGGCCACAAATTCAGCACTAGCATCACTCGCACCACCTTTGCCACCATGACCAGTATACTTACATAAAGCAATACCATGACCTAAATAAGCAGCATTATATTTATCATCAACATCAGCATATGTAGGATCTGCAGCTGAAGTAACATCAGAAGATAACATCTTCGAATGACATAAAGTTTTTTCTAAAGCATTAAAGTCATTTTGACCAGTTTTATCTAAAATCATTGCAATAAAAACTTCAAAATTTTGAGAATACATTCCCGTATTACCGACACTACCAATTTCTTCCTTATCAGCCAGTAAAGCAACTGAAGTACGACGAGGTTTATCTAAACTAGCTAAAGCTCTTAAAGTAGTATAAGCACAAGAACGGTCATCTTGTCCATAAGCAGCCACCATACTACTATCAAAACCCAAACTACGAGCTTCAAAAGCCGGCACAATTTCAAGTTCCGCACTTATAAAGTCCTTTTCTATAATTCCATATTTACTATTTAAAATATTAAGAATATTTAATTTAACCTTTTCAGAAACCTTTTCATCATCATAAGGAATACTACCAACTAAAATATTTAAATCTTCACCAGCAATTCCTTCTCCTAAAGTTTTCTTCTCTTGCTTATAAGCTAAATGAGGAAGTAAATCTGTCACCGTAAAAATTGGCTCTTCTTTATCTTCACCAATACAAACATTTACAATTTCGCCATCACTTTTCGCAATTACGCCTTTAATAACTAATGGAATAGCCGTCCATTGATATTTTTTAATCCCTCCATAATAATGAGTCTTAAATAACGCAAATCCACCATCTTCATACAAAGGATTTGGTTTCAAATCAAGACGTGGACTATCAATATGTGCCCCAATTAAATTAAGTCCTTCAGTCGGAGTAGCATCACCAATAACTGCCGCATAAACAGCTTTTTTACGATTAATATAGTATACCTTGTCGCCAGGTTTTAAAGATTCTTTACTTTCAATATTTACAAAGCCTTTATCCTTAAGTAACTTTTCAGCAAATAAAGCACATTCCCTTTCCGTCTTACATTCATTCAAAAATTTAATATAATCATTATTAAAAGCAAATATTTTTTCCTTCTCATCAGAACTTAACTTATCAAAACCACACTTTTTATCATCAAACAATTTTTCTTTTAATTTTTCACCATTTGTTTTTTCCATTCTATTATCTCCATTCCAATTATATTATGGACTATTTTCTAATAATTTAAACCATTATTATCAACTAAATGAATATTATCTAATAAAACGCCAGTTCCTTCAACAACACAAGTTAATGGACTCTCAGCTACAAATACTGGCACCTTAAGTTCGTGGGCAAGCAATTCATCAAAACCATTAAGTAAAGCCCCACCACCAGTCACCACAATACCTTTATCAACAATATCCGCTGATAATTCTGGCGGAGTTTGTTCCAGAACCGCTTTAGCCGTATTAATAATCGTATAAACACTTTCCCTTAAAGCCTCTTCAACTTCATCAGAAGTCATTGTAACCGTATGTGGAAGACCAGTAACCAAATCACGACCTCTAACTTCCATTTTTTCATTTAATGATCCAGGAAACACAGTTCCAATAGTAAATTTAATTTCCTCAGCCGTACGATCACCAATAAGTAATTTATATTTATCCTTAATATATTTTATAATATCAGCATCAAATACATTTCCAGCAATTTTAATAGAAGAAGAAGTTACAATTCCGCCTAAAGATAAAATTGCAATATCAGTAGTCCCACCACCAATATCAATAACCATATTCCCACTCGGTTTAGAAATATCCATTCCTGCACCAATTGCTGCCACCTTTGGTTCCTCATCTATAAATACTTTTCGCGCACCAGTTCTTTCAGCGGCTTCCATAATTGCATTTTTTTCAACTTGAGTAATATTAGAAGGACAACAAATTAAAATTCTTGGTCTAGCTAAAAAACTTCTGCCATTAACTTTTCTAATAAAATGGTTAAGCATAATTTCCGTAATTTCAAAATCCGCAATAACCCCATCTTTCATCGGTCTAATAGCCTTAACTCTACCAGGAGTCCTTCCAAGCATTTCTCTCGCTTCACTTCCAACCGCTAAGGGCCTTTTAGTATCCGCGTCAATAGCCACCACACTAGGTTCATTTAAAACAATTCCTTGACCTTTAATATAAATAAGTACATTTGCTGTTCCTAAATCAATTCCAATATCTTTTGAAAACATATTTATCACCTTTTTCTCTCCTAATATTATATCACAGAGTCCTAGGTTTTAATAGGTCAACATGATAAATTTAAATACTTTTTTTTCGTTGATTCTCCCCCTTTAATATGCCTAATATCAGTATGGTATTTTAAAATTTTCTGTGTTTCTAAATACAAGCCATAATCTATTCCTCTTAATCTATCTTTTAAGTCCTTATGAACGGTACTCTTTGAAACCCCAAATACCTTGGCAATTTCTCTTAAAGTTTCTCCCGTATCAATCATATATTCCGCTTCCAAAACAACTCTTTTTGTAATATCATTTACCAAACAAATCGCCCCTTTAATAAAGTATATAAATTTGTAAAAATAATTAGACCAAAAAAAAGAAGTCTCAAAACTTCAAATATTATCTTACGTTCACTTTATCCTCTAAAGAAGCACTACCAAAAAAATAACTATCCGTCCAGTCAAAAAGCACCTTCCATTCTTCCCCTGAGTTAGCTTTCGCAATGTCCAAAAGGAAGCTACTCCTTAAATCCTCAGGAAACATACTTGAAATTTTACCAACTACTTCACTAAAACACAAAATTTCATTTATCCCAAGCAAACTCATTATCCTATTATAAGATTCAGCAAAGTTTTCATAACATGCACCCATATTCCATCTCCTTAAAATTAAAAAGTATTATAACAAAAAACAAAAAATTAATCAAATTTAACACAATATTACCAATAATATAGAACAAATATTGTCGAAATTTGTCGATAAACAGAAAAAACATTTAAACAAAGCTAAATGTTCTATAACTCATTAATGTTTTTATCATAATATTCTTCAGGATTTACATAACCACCATTTACCTTAAGCTCAAATATGAAATGATTACCTAAATCTTTATTCATATTAGATGTTCCACTTTTACCAATGATATCACCCTGTTTAACAGAATCATTTTGTTTAACTGAAACTTCACTTAAAGTTTGATAAACTGTTACAACCTTATCAGAATTTTGAATTTCCACAATATTACCTAAAAGTTTATCTTCCTTAACACTAGTAACAGTACCATCTAATGAACTAACTACATCAAAAGCATCAGTAGGTCCACCATATGCTACACCATTATTCTGCATATACGTTTGTTCATAATTAATGATAGATTTTTCTTGTTCTTCTTCAGTACCCTTATAATCATAGAAATTTTGAACAATTTTAACACTATCATCAATATATGGCCTTAAAATTATCGTTTCAGTTTCAACTACAGGAATATCATCGCTACCAAAAAGCCTAGAAACATACTGTACATCATCAGGAGTCCCACTATTCATAACCTTTTGATGAGAAAAGTCGGCATAGTAAAGCACTCCCAAAAGTAGTGCAAGGGCACCTGTGTAAATTCCATAAACTACTGGTTTTTTTAATTTTACTTTCTTCATAATTTCACCTCTATTAACATTGTGAACACAAAGTGGCAAAATTATACTAAATTTTTTTAATTTCTGTTCCTTGATAATAATGTTTTAAAATTTTATCATAAGTATAACCTTCTTTAGCCATGCCAAGCGCCCCATATTGACTCATTCCCACACCATGACCATAACCTTTTGTTGTAATTGTTACACTAGTTCCATTTTGAACAATACTAAAATAATTAGAACGCAATTTCAATTTAGTAGCTACATCACGGCCATTAAATTCAACTTCATTAATTTTAATTTTTTTAACGCGACCAGTACTTGTCGTTTCCAAAACCTCATAAGTAATCTTATCATTATACTGTAAACCCAACTTTTCATAGAAATCTTTTAACTCAAAACTACTTGTATCCTCATAAACCGGCGAAGCCTCATCCCATGTACTAGAAACACTCCTTAAATAAGGAACCTTAGAAGAAAATACTTCCTCACTATTTTCCGTTTTACCAGTACTAGTTGAAAAGAACAAAGCTTCAACCACCTCACCATCATAACTTAAATATTCACCCTTAGTCTCTTTAACCGCTTTTTTTATCTTATTTATCTTAGAAACATACTCATCCTTCCATTTAGCTTTTAAATCATCATCTGTTAAATAAACCTGATTATCAACAGTATTCACAACATCATAATCTTTATCCACATTTTTAGAAACCTGCACTAAAGCATAACTTCTAGACGCCACCGCTTGAGCTTTTAAAGCCTCAAGTTCAAAACTAACTGGCATTTCACCAGCCAAAACTCCTTTAACATATTCCTCAAAAGGCACTTTAAAAATTTCATCTGTTTTAACATTTTTTACTCTTATTACTTTATTAGAAACATAATGGAACTTAATTTCATCTGTTCTAACAAAAATATTTACAACAAAAAAAGGAATAAATACTACAAGCAAAGTAATTAAGAGTATTTTCTTCATAGTAAACTTCCTTTCTAAAATATATTGGCATAACCTAAAAAATCATACATGAAATTTACTACTAAATATGATAAGGAAACACTTATCATTAAATATAATACTCTAGATGCGTAATATTTATTCTTTTTAAATAAATTTGTTATATTAATACTATCAAGAGCCCAAATAGCAACAAAAGTAAAAATAATATATAAAATTGATTTTAACAACATTTTTACCCTCTATCATTAAGCATATTTATTCTTTTTTGATGACGTTGTAAACCAGTAAATTTAGTTTTCAAATAAACATCCACTATATCCTTAGCTCTAAATAAAGGCATGTTACCAGCAATTGCAATAACATTTGCATCATTATCTCTTCTAGAATACTTAACTTCCTTAACATTGTCTACTTTTGCGCACCTAACACCCTTAATTTTATTACAAGCAATACTTATTCCAATACCGCTTCCACATATGGCAATTCCTTTTGACACCTCATCATTAGCCACAGCTTCTCCTAATTTAAAACCAAAGTCCGGATAATCACAACTTTGCCTATTATCAGTACCATAATCAATAACAGTATAACCTTTTTTTCCTAAATATTTTGTAAGTTTTTGTTTTAAATTATAACCACGATGGTCAGAAGCAATGCCAATCTTTTTCCCTTCTGGTATCTCCAACTGAACAATAGTCTGTTCCTGAAAATCATTTTTAACAATATCCTCCAAAGAAGATTCAGCTGCTTCATTGCCAGTAATTTCTTTCTTATCCTTTTCCATATCAGAAGTAAAAGATTCAATTTTTAAAGAATCTTCATTATCTTCTTCAGACCTTATTTCCTCCAAATCTTTATTGTCATTTTCTAAAGAAACATCAATTTCTTTTTTATCATCTATAGTTATATCTTCCACATTAAAACGTTTTGTTTCTTCCATCTCTTTCATTGTATTTCCTCCTCATATTTCCTATAACAATTATAACAAAATTAAAAGAAAAAACAACACCATAAAGCGTTGTTAATATAAACAATTATTTTACAAAAGGTAACAAAGCCATAAATCTAGCTTTCTTGACTTCACCTGCAATATGTCTTTGATGTTTAGAACAAGCACCAGTAATTCTTCTAGGTAAAATTTTACCTTTATCTGCACTAACATATTTTTTTACAATATCAGGATCTTTATAATCAACTGATTTGCCAGCGCACATTTGACATATTTTTTTCTTTTTCTTATAAAAATCTGCCATTATTATCCTCCTTCTAGTCTAAGAAATTATCATCGATAGATACATTATCACCAAAATCAGCAAAAGGATCTTCATCAACACTTACGTTATTGATAGGGGCCGAACTTTCTGCTGGAACATCTTGATAATCATAAGGTGTTGGTTCATTTCTTCTAGCTTCAGCTTGTTTTTTAGAGTCTAAAAATTGAACACTATCAGCAGCAACATCCGTAGTATATCTCTTAGTTCCATCCTGAGCAGTATAACTTCCTGTTTGAATTCTACCTTCAACAGAAACTTGACTGCCCTTATCTAAATACTTACAAACATTTTCAGCCTGCCTTCTCCAAACAATAACGCTAATAAAATCTGCTTCTCTTTCTCCTTGTGCGGTAGTAAAAGTTCTGTTAACTGCGACAGTAAAACGTGCATATGCAATATTAGAACCTGTATATCTTAACTCTGGTTTTGCAGTTAATCTACCAACTAAACATACTCTATTCATAAATAGTACCTCTCTTATTAATCTTCTTCTCTCGTAATTAAGTGACGAACAACATCTTTACTAATAAGCGCTAAACGATCAAATTCTTTGATAGCTGTATCATCTTTAGCTTCGATGTTATAAACATAGTAATAACCACTCTTGAAATTATTAATTTCATAAGCAAGTTCTCTTTGTCCCATGTCTTTTTCGTTAACAATTTTCGCCTTATTAGTAGTTAAAATCTTTCCGAAGTTTTTAATAGTTTTTTTAACTTCATCTTCTCCTAATGTTGGTCTAACAATAAACATGATTTCATACTTTCTCATCATTACACCTCCTTATGGTCTATTTGGCTTCCAAAGAAGCAAGGAGTAATTAAATACTCGCTATAGATTATAACACTTTTTTTTAATAAAAACAACCATTTAAGTATATTAAAAGCATTAAAAAACATTACCCCAATGAACAAAACAAAAACATAATTTTCACTTTGGCTCAAACTCCACAAAAACTCTTATAACAAAATCAATAAACATTAAAATTCCTATTACCTTTGTTAACCACTTAGGAATTTTTTTAATAAATCTATCCAAAAACGGTCTTATAATATAAATAAAAATTACACTTAAAATTGCCCAAACAAAAGCCATTTCTAAACAAATATACTTACCAAAATTAAACTTATAATCAGAATAATCCCAAAAAGAAAACCCAAAAATAAATTCAATTAAAATCCCGCCAAGCCATTCTAAAACCATCAATAAAATAGTCAATATAAAAGCCACAATAATAGTTTCAATCCATCTTGGCATATGTAAATTTTTAAACATTTTTTCAGAAATAACAATTATTAATACCGAAGCAACTCCATAAATAGGTGTCCACGGACCATATAAAATTCCACTTTCCGCATTCGCCCCAATAACAAATCCAAATATCATTTCTAAAATATACCCTAAAATAGAATATACAAAAAAACAATTTAATAAATACATATAATCACCATTATTAATATACACTTACAAATTGTTTTTAAACCTTTTTTCTTATATTTTGCTAACGCAAAACCAACTGCCATATTAAAACCAGCAATGTACTAATATATTACTTTTAAACATTAAATCTAAAATAACAAATATCACCATCTTGCATGATATAATCTTTACCTTCAAGACGCATTTTTCCAGCTTCCTTAACCTTAAGTTCAGTTCCGTATTTTTCTAAATCATCAAAACTCATAATCTCAGCTTTAATAAAACCTTTTTCAAAATCAGTATGAATAATTCCCGCACACTGTGGAGCTTTCATGCCTTTTTTAAAAGTCCAAGCCCTAACCTCATCAGGTCCAGCTGTCAAGAATGTTGATAATCCAAGTAATGAATAAGACTCCTTAATAAGTTTATCAAGTCCACTTTCTTTAATTTCCATTTCCTCTAAAAACAAAATTCTCTCATCATCTTCAAGTTCTGCCAGCTCAGCTTCAATTTTCGCACAAATAACAACAACTGAAGCCCCTTCTTTTTCCGCATACTCCCTTAACACTTTAACATATTTATTTTCACTATTAACTTCATCTTCGTTAACATTAGCTACATAAATAATTGGTTTAATTGTCAATAAATTAAAAGCCTTTAAAACCTTTCTCTCATCATCTGATAATTCTAAACTACGAACCGGTTTATTATCCAGTAAAGTTTCTTTTACCTTTTCTAATAATTCAGCCTCAAAAATAGCTTCTTTATCATTCGCAAGTCTAGCCTTTTTCCCCATTTTTCCTAATCTATTTTCCACTACTTCTAAATCAGCTAAAATAAGCTCCAAGTTAACAATTTCCACATCCCTTATTGGGTCAACACTACCAGTAACATGCGTAATATTAGAATTATCAAAACATCTAACAACCTCACAAATCGCATCAACCTCACGGATATGTGACAAAAATTTATTTCCTAAACCTTCTCCTTTAGACGCCCCCGCTACTAACCCAGCAATATCCGTAAACTCAAAAGTAGCCGAAATAGTTTTTTTAGGCTTATATAATTTAGATAAAAAATCAACTCGCTTGTCAGGAACAATAACCATTCCTACATTAGGCTCAATCGTCGCAAAAGGATAATTAGCCGCCAAAATATTTTGCTTTGTAATTGCATTAAACAAAGTTGACTTACCAACATTAGGTAAACCAACAATTCCTGCTGTTAAACTCATATAAATCACCATTGAATATTATACTATAAATGAATTATTTTTCAAAATAAAATAATTTTATAATAACGATTTATTTATATAATATATCTATATCAACATAACCATCAATTCCATCAATTTTACCATCATCACATAACTGCCACATTTTATAGTCACCCTCATAATCAGTTTCATCAGTATAATGAGCAAGCCATACTTCTTTAGTATGATATTTCCAAATAGCATTTAAATAATTTTTACTGCCATAAAGCATACCCTCATAACCTTTTTTTTCTAAAGTATTTATAAAGCTATCAGCCACTTCATTAAGACCAAAAATACTAAGTTCCATTTCATTAAAATCACTAAAACTTTCAAAATCAAAAACAACAGGCAAACTTATATCATAATCTTTTATTTGTTTAATAACCCATTTAGCCTGCTTATTTGCTTCTTTTTCACTGTCAGCATAAGAATAGAAATAAATACCTACTTTAAGATTATTGTTTAACGCTCCTTTTATATTTTCTTTAAAATATGAATCTAATTCATATTTACCACTTACTCCATTTTGATAACCAACTCTAATCATTACAAAAGTTGCACCCGCGTTTTTTACTTTTTTAAAGTCAACATTCCCTTGATGACGAGAAACATCAATACCAACTTCTGTGTTATCTTTTTTATATTTTTCTAAAACATCGCTAAATTTAGTATTTGGTACTTCTTCTGTCTCACTAGTTTCATCGCTTTGAGTAGTTTTTTCATTGTTTTGATTTTCTTCTACAGTATTATCATAAACAATTAGATTAAAACTATATTGCCCGCTATTATTACTACTATCATTAGCAACAAAAGAAAGATTATATATTCCTGGAGTATTTACATCATACTCCCCCTTTATTTTACAAGTTGGTTTATTATCATAATTGTCCACACACATGATTTTATTTTCTAAATCTATATCCTTCCCTACAGGAGTACTATAACTACTACTTATCCAAACCAATGGTTCTTCCGTATCAACAACTTTTATTTCAAAATTTCCTCTTCTTTTTTTATCATCACTATTTAAATAAATAAAAGAAACTTCTTCTTTGCCAAGTTCATTAGTGTTTATTTTTGGATTTTCTATAATGTCCCCTTCAATATCATCAATAAAATCCTTTACTTGAACATCAGAATAAACTTGTGCAGTTAAATTAGCTTTTAAAGTAAAGCCACTATTATCATCTACTATTCTATTATTTAAATAAATTATTAATGAAATTAAAATTATTATTACAGCCAAAAACATAATACTTTTTATAGTTATCATTCTTTTTTTCATAAAATCAACTTCCCATATAATATTCTAACAAAAGAAAGAAAAGAAGTCTATCCAATTTATATTAATAAATTCTACCTAATATATTCAAATATATCAGTAATATCGCATTCCAAATAATTATAAAGAAATCTAAAATTACCGATTGATTGTTTTATAATTTATTTTAATAAGACACTCCAATGTCTTATTTTCGTGCGTATAACCACTATGGTTTACTCCAATTTATTACGAACCTAGTTCTTAATATATAA
>CAZZCM010000023.1:0-5232 GCA_964652445.1 uncultured Muribaculaceae bacterium
CAACTTGATTTTCTTCAGAACAACTATATTCTGGTGTATAAGTATGATTATATATGGCGGTTTACAACATGTGTATGAATAGGACATACATGTGATTGTCCTTTTTTGATAGATTTATTTTTTTAATACTTTATTAATTTCGTCAAATAATGTAGAACATTTTTTATAATCAGAATTTTTCAAATCTATTATAACTCCTTCAGCAAGTTCCTCTCCATTGTTTAACCTAGATATTGCTTTTATATATTTTGATGATTTATGATAAATATCTCTACTTTTACCTTCTTTAAGCCCATTATAAAATTCTTGAATAAAATGACTATATAATTCATCATTATATTTATCTTTTAAAATTTCTATATTATCTAACAATAAATATCTATATTTACTATCAACTAATAAGTTCCATAATTTTTCTTTTTTGTCATAAAATTTATAAAGTTTAGTAAGCAACACTATATCTTTAGTTTTACTTTCAATAGTACTAATAATTTTATCTTCATTTAAATAATATCCTAAAATATCTAAATACTCAGTATGGCCTAAACATAAATAACTATACAAATAAAAATTTATATTTATATCTTTATTATCGTGATCAGTAATATTAACGAATCTATATAATACTTCTGGAATAAATATTTTATTTTTTAAATGATTTTTATTTATCAATTTCATAAATTCTGAATATAATTCTAAAACATTACTACTATTTTCAATTATATAATCTACATATTGTAGATATTTTGCATTTTTTAAAAGTGAATTAGCAACCTCTGGGTTGGAAAAGTTATTTAATAAATATATTGTTATTAAAACATTGGATTTGGGGACAGCATTTCTTATACTGTAATGTTTCAAACTATCTAGATAATTCTCTAATATCTTACAATACTCTTTGATTTCTGTATCATTTTTATTCTTCTTGTAAAAACTAGCTATCCATCTATAATCAGAATAAACAGATAATTTTTCATTTAATAATATCCTATCTATTTGTGATTGTAATATTTTATTTTTATAAAGTTCCTCTATTTTCCTTTTTTCTCTAACATTTAAAATTTCTTGATCAAAATTATTATAATCATAATTGTAATAGCCTATTAAGTTTTGAACTTTTTTATTTAACTTATCTAATAATACAAAGTCTTCACTGTTTTTTTGTAAATATTTTTTATAATTGTTTTTTAAATATAATTCAAAAGTTCTTTTTTCATCATTTTTAAGTTCTGTTAATAACGTTTTTCGTAACTGTTCGACACTTAAATCATCAACATATTTTTCTAATGCTACATCAAAAAATAACGGCTTTTCAAAATCTGAATGTCCTCTGTAATCATAATAATCATCATCACTTTCGTCATAGTAACTACCATAGTCATAGTATTCATCTTCATCGTAATCACTATTTAGCCAAGATTCATAGTCATCAACCTCATCAGGAAATAATTCAAAATATAATGCAACCATATGTTTACAAGTAATATTTCCATTTGCATGTGGACAATCACAATATGATTTTCTAGGATGTTCTATATTTATCTTCACATAATAAGGATTTTTTAAACTTCCGCCCACATAACCTTCATATTCATAATCATTTAGTTGATTTACATCACTAACTTTATTACGTTTATAGTAATCATATCCTCTACTTACAGAAGAACTACTCGCACTTGTCAAAATACTCAATTAGCACCACCTCAGGTTTATATTATACACTATTATTGTTAAAAGTGAAATGAATCTTTATATTTTTAAGTTTTTTCATTTATATTATAATTAATAAAATCTACATTACTCATGAATATCTTTCTCGTTCATTTCAATCATAAATTTATCAAAATCGGATGTAAATAATTTATCTTGAATTACTCTATATTTTTCAAATTCTGATAGTGCAAAAGATTCTGCTACCTTATGAGACACTTTGCCAGGATTATCTAACACTTCTCTTTCATTAAATTGTAAAAAAACATCTAATTTATTTTTCCAATCTTCCATGGTCATAGGAATATGTCTTTCTGCTTGATCCTCTGCATAATCTAAATACATTGTAACTATTCTTTCTAATGACTTAAGTTCATCTTTTGTTAAATAATTTTTAGCAACTACAACATCGGTTGCCATTATTTTACCCTTTGGAGAGTTTTTCCAAGTCGTAAGACCCATATGTTCTTTTTTATGGTTTGCACGATTTACAATCACTTCTGCAGCAGTACCTCCATGAACGGAAAAATGCATTTTGTTCTGAACTGTGGCAAAGAATTCTTTTGTAAGTGGAGAAGATACATTATAATCCGTACTTGTTGCATAAATATCAGTAATTTTTTGATAAAAGTTCCTTTCACTAATTCTGATTTCACGAATTTCCTGTAATAATTCATCAAAATAATTTTCATTCAAGAATGTTCCGTTTTTAAGCCTTTCTTTATCTAGAACATATCCTTTAATTGAAAAAGTCTTTAATATATTAATTGCCCACAATCTAAATGATATTGCCCTTTCTGAATTCACCTTAAAACCAACTGCTATAATAGCATCCAAATTATAGTATTCTGTATTATAATTCTTACCATCTTCGGCAGTATGCAAGAATTTCTTGCATACTGAATTTTTATTTAATTCTTTTGATAAAATATCATTAAGATGTGAGCCAATATTTTGCCTTGTTGTCCCAAATAGCTCGGCCATTAATTTTTGACTTAACCATACCGATTCATCATCTACTATTACTTCAATTGTCTTTTCTTGATTTTGTTTCGTAAAAATTAAAAATTCTACTGTTGAATTTCTTATTTGTAAAGTTTGCATTAGTTCACCTCCATGAATAATTTTCCATGATAAAACTTCTAATTAAATTATAACTTAAATCTCAAATAATTACTATAATATTACAAAAAATAATTGTATATTTTGTAAAATTATGAATGGCGATATTCCATCATATACAATATATGAAGATGATATCGTAAAAGTATTTTTGGATGTTAATCCTAAGGTTAATGGACATGCTTTAGTTGTTCCAAAAAAGCATTATAAAGATTTATTCGACATTCCTAATGATGTGTTAATACATGTTCTAGAAATTGCTAGAAAAATGGATTCTACTTTTAAAGAAAAATTAGGAGCTGAGGGGTTAACGTTAATTCAAAATAATGGTTTACCACAAGAAGTAAAACACTTTCATTTACATTTAATACCTGCTTATAGTGGTAAACAAGAATTAGTAGATGCCGAAGATGTTTTCAATCAAATAATGCATTAAAAAAAGTTTAAGTTTATAATAACTTAGACTTTTTAATATGCTAGAAACAATGTTCTAAAAACCGTTATTATTAAAACCACCACAACAGCCAGGGTCATTGTTCACAACTTGATTTTCTTCAGAACAACTATATTCTGGTGTATAAGTATGATTATATATATGGCGGTTTACAACATGTGTATGAATAGGACATACATGTTTTACTTCATGACAGAATTCTCTTTCTACACATTTGTTGATAACTGGTTCAACAATTGGACATTCAGGTTGTCTTTCACAACATCCCATGTCTTGCATAGGCATTTCCATTCTGCCACCAAACATACAGCAATTTTTTCTAAACATTTTTATCCCCCTATCTAACATATAATATGAAGATTAAATATTTATGAATATGTTATATGTCATGATAATTTTTAAAATATTCCAGTTACATTTCCGTTTATAATATCTATTTTTTCATAATTAGGAACAGACGGTAAGCCTGGCATAGTCATTATATTACCAAGTAAAACTGTAATAAATCCCGCACCATTATATAATCTTATATCTCTTACTTTGATATTAAAATCTTTAGGATACCCAAGTTTTTTAGGATCATCAGAAATAGAATATTGTGTTTTAGCTATACATATTGGTTTCTTATCAAGTCCCCATTTTTCAATTCTTTCGATTTTTTCTAAAGCCTCATTAGAGTATTCAACTTTTTTGGCATGATATATCTTAGTGGCAATTGCTTCTATTTTGTCTTTTATGGAATCAGTATCACTATAAATTGGTGTAAAATTACTTTCACCATCACAAATATTAATAACTTCTTTAGCTAAATCTAAAGCTCCTTTTCCGCCATCGACATAAGCTGTACTGGTAGAAACTAGGATACCTTTTTCTATACAAAAATCTTTAACAATATTAATTTCTTCTAAAGTGTTCTCTTCATACTTGTTTATACAAACGATGATGGGAACATTATATTGTTTTAAATTTTCCATATGAACTTCTAAATTAGCTAATCCAGATTTTAGTTTTTCTTTTTCGTTTTCACCTATACCATTATATTTTAAAGCCTTAATTGTGGCGACTAAAACAATCGCATTCGGTTTTAAATCATTGTTTTTACACTTTATATCCAAAAATTTTTCTGCCCCTAAGTCAGCACCAAATCCAGCTTCTGTAATAACATAATCAGCAAGACCAAGCGATAACTTAGTTGCAACTACACTATTGCATCCATGGGCAATATTGGCAAATGGACCACCGTGAATAATTGCTGGAGTTCCTTCTAAAGTTTGAACTAAATTAGGTAAAAATGCATCTTTTAAAATAACTGTTAAAGCCCCTTCAATTTTTAAATCTCTAGCAAAAACTGGCTCATCATCTTCATTATAACCAATTATAATATTACCTAAACGATGTTTTAAATTATCTAAGGAAGTTGCTAAACAAAATAAAGCCATAATTTCACTAGCTGATGTAATATTAAAACTGTCTTTTCTAGGATTATCATTTAAAGAAACACTTACGCTTCTTAAAGCTCGATCATTAACGTCTAGACATCTATCAAAAGTTACTTCCTTTATTCTAAGTGCATTACCTTTAAAAATATGGTTATCAATAGCCGCACATAATAAGTTATTAGCTGCTGTTATTGCATGAAAATCACCAGTAAAATGAAGATTAATTTCTTCCATCGGAACAATTTGTGAATAACCACCACCAGTTGCTCCGCCTTTAAGTCCAAAGACTGGACCCATTGATGGTTGTCTCAAACAAGTAACAACGTTTTTCTTTAAATGATTTAAAGCGTCAGCTAAGCCAATACTGACAGTTGTTTTTCCTTCACCAAAGGGTGTTGGATTGATAGCAGTTACTAAAATTAGTTTACCATTACTATTGGTTTTTTTGGTTAAAATTTTAGCTTTATCGTTGCCATAACAAATTAGTTCTTCTTCTTTAATGCCTAA
>CAZZCM010000023.1:5332-12789 GCA_964652445.1 uncultured Muribaculaceae bacterium
AAATTTTAGCTTTATCGTTGCCATAACAAATTAGTTCTTCTTCTTTAATGCCTAATTTTTTGGCAATCTCTTTAATATCTTTCTTTTTGCAAGCTTGTGCAATTTCTAAATCAGTCATGTCATCACCCATATTAAGTATACCATAAAAAAAGAAAGTTTATTAAAAATCACGGTTAAAACGTAAAATAAAAGTACCTAACTTAGCAATGATGTAGATGATACTTAAAATGGCATTTTCATATTACCATTTTTAAGCTGTTTCATCATCGTTTTCATTTGTTCAAATTGTTTTAACAGACGATTTACTTCCTCAACACTTCTTCCACTACCAGCTGCAATTCTTCTTTTACGACTAGCCTTTAAAATATTAGGATCTTTTCTTTCACTTGGTGTCATTGACAAAATAATTGCTTCAATATGGGCCATTTGTTTAGGGTCAATATTAACGTTATTAAGTCCCATTTTTTTTGCTCCTGGTATCAATTTAAGTAAATTTTCGAGTGGACCTAATTTTTTAATTTGATTTAACTGAACTAAGAAATCCTCTAAATCAAATTTACCTTTACTCATTTTTTCAGCGGATTTTATAGCCTCTTCATCGTCAAGTAAAGCTTCGGCCTTTTCCGCCATTCCCATAAGATCTCCCATGTCAAGTATACGACTTGCCATTCTTGAAGGTGAAAATTTTTCTAAACCATCCATTTTTTCACTAACACCAATAAACTTAATGGGAATGTTAGTTAAATGCCTAATTGATAAAGCTGCCCCACCCTTAGTGTCACCATCTAACTTTGTCAAAACTGCTCCCGTTATATCTAAGGCATCGTTAAAACCTTGAATAACATTAACTGCATCTTGACCTGTCATACTATCAACGACAAGCAAAATCTCGTTAGGCTTAACTTCATTACTTATATTTTTAAGTTCATTCATTAATTCTTCATCAATGTGAAGTCGACCAGCTGTATCGATTAAAACATAATTATAGCCATTTTCTTTTGCATACTCTACCGCGTTTTTGGCAATTTCTACTGGATTACCTTTGCCCTCACTATATACTTCAATATTAAGTTCCTTACCAAGTTGTTTAAGTTGATTAATAGCTGCTGGTCTATAAACGTCACAAGCAACCATTAAAGGCTTTAAACCAAATTTTTTACGAAGATGTAAAGCAAGTTTGCCTACTGTCGTTGTTTTACCACTACCTTGAAGCCCAGCCATCATTAATATTGTCATCGGTTTAATAACAATTAATGGCTCATCTTCTTTGCCTAGCAAATCTATAAGTTCATCTTTAACAATTTTGACAAAGACTTCACCTGGTTTTAGTGATTTACTAACTTCTTCTCCTAAAGCTTTTTTCTTAACGTTTGCGACAAACTCTTTAACAACTTTATAGTTAACATCTGCCTCTAATAAGGCAAGTCTAATTTCCCTTGTAATTTCGCTAATATTGTCTTCGGTTATTTTTCCATAACCTTTAATTTTATTTAAAGCACTTTGTAATCTATCACCTAAATTTTCTAACATATTATCACCACTAAACATTATACATGATTAAAGAAAAAAAAGCTATTTTTTATAGCTTATTTTATAAATTTTAAATTGCTTTTATCGGTTTTATTTAAAGTTACTGTGTCAGTAGAAGTTTCATCATCTGTATATGATAATGAACCGTCAGCATTTACATCAAATTCATAGGTTTTTCCAGAATCAGTATCTTCGGCTTCATCTTCATCAGTACCATTATTGGCTGTCAAAGTAACCTTATCGTTTGCATATGTATAAGTTCCTTCGATGGTCTCATCTGTATCGCCACTCTTTACAAAAGTGGCTGTCCCATCATTTTCAAGAACTAATTCAACTGTGACTCTATCGCTATCATTATCAGTAACAGTGTCAGCTGCATCTTCTAATACATTACTATTTTTATTATATGTACCTGTATAAGCACCGGTTACATCTCTATCTTCATCACTAGTATCGTTCAAAGTATCGTTTTCAGTAGTTGTAGGCTCATTTGTATTAGTATCATCACCTTGCATATTAAATACAAAGTAAGCAATTAAACCAGCAATAAGTAAGACAATTACGACAATTATAATGGTCATTGTATTATTCTTCTCATTCATTGTTTTACCACCTTTCCAATATTAGAATGTCCTGGTTTTCAAAAATTATGACAAGAATTTACATTTTTTAAAAATTGAACATAATCCATTCTGGTTTTAATATCAATAAAGCACCAATCAAAAGCATTAATATTCCACCAACTAAACTAGAATATTTGCCGTATTTAGTTGATATTCCTTTAATTTCAGCTGTTTTCATTGCGATTAAAAAGACAATAATATCATCAATTAAGAAAAATAAAATATAAATAAAAATATATAAAGCATATTCAAAAGTGCCTAAATCATTCATAGCTAAAACACTTGTAAATAAAAGAGGAAGTCCCGCTGAACAAGCAAGTTCAACTAAATTTACAGTAATGGCTAAAGTAATTACTCCAATTAAAGATAAAATTAAACTTTTTTCTTTTGTAAATTTTTTGATTTTTTCAAAGATTTGTTTTCTTTGTTTTTTATTAGTGACACTGCATCCATCTGGTTCTTTAAAGTATTTAGATAAATTATAAGCTCCAGCAATAATTGCCACTAACGCAATTAGGGTTCTTAAAATAACTTGTTGCATGGCACTAGCTGCGACATGAAGCCAAGCTACCATGAACAAAGTATACATAATAGCTGATGTACCAATAAAAGTTATACCAATCAGCCACATACGTTTACGGTTTTTCATTCCAAGTAACATGCTAATTAAAAATAATAAAACCCACATCGCACAAGGATTAAAACCATCGGCTAAACCGATTACTATCGCTAACAAAGGTAAAGAGACAGTTTTAGCGTCAACTTTTCCTAATATTGGAACTGTTACACGGCTATCATCAGTTTTTTCTACTTTTGAAATATCTTTTCCTTCTTTAATATCATCAATAACATCTGGAATTGGATCCTTAATATTATCTTTAACTAAATTTAAAATTTTATCAGCAGTATCTTCACTATATCCAGTAAAATTATAAGTTCCAATTACTGTATAAGGTACGCCAGTATCTTCATTATCTAAAGCTTTTCTTACTTTAGTAAGTAAATCATTGTTTTCTGTATTATGCCAAACTTCGTATTTTTTGATTTCAATATTATCACCATATTGTTTTTTCAAAGTATTTAAATATTTTTGCTCATCTTCGCAATGTGGACATTCTTTTCCATAAAATAGATTAATTGTTAGTTCTTTAGCTTCAGCTTTAAATGGAATTAATAAAATAACTAAAGCTATAATTATAAAATATATTTTTTTATGCATTAAATTCATTTATCTTTTCTATTATTTCATTTTTTGTTTTTTCACCAATTAATCTATCTTCTTTATCACCATTTTTAAAAATAATAACTGGCAGAATGTCACCGGGATTATACTGCATAACTTCCACCTCGTCCATGTCATAATCTAAAGTTTCGATTTTTAAATTGGGGTACTGTTCTTCAATTTCTTTCCAAATTTTTTTCATAGCTAAACAGCCACTACACCAAATCGCATTTATTCTAATAATTTTCATACTGAAACTCCTATGGTGTCATCGTTTAGTATATAGTTTTTGACATCTATTATGCGGTAATTTTCTTTATCGTCTCTAATAATTACTTTTTTTATTCCAGCATTGATAATAAATCTTTTACATAGTTCGCATGGTGTCGCGTTCTTGACAAGCTGGCCGGTTTTTACTTCCCTACCAACTAAATATAAATCACTATCAAGTAAATCACTTCTAGGGGCGGATATAATGGCATTTTGTTCTGCATGAACACTTCTACATAATTCATACCTTTGACCACTAGGAATTTGCATCTCTTCTCTGATACATTTTTTTAGGTCGCAACAATTTTTTCTTCCACGTGGTGCGCCTGTATAACCAGTACTGATAATCTCATCGTTTTTAACAATGAGAGCGCCATAATTTCTACGAAGACAAGTTCCTCTTTCTAAAATAGTTTCTGCAATATCTAAATAATAATTAATTTTATCTATTCTCATTTTTTCACGACCAATCTATTATAATTTTTTTCAAAACTTTTCAAAAATTTATCAATATCTTCTAAGGATGTTTTAGCAGAAATACTTATTCTAATACTAGACGAAGCTTTATCGCTGTCATGGGTAATGGCCATAACTGCTTTTGATGTATTACTTGTGGAACAAGCACTTTGTGTAGAAATATATATATCATCTTCTTCTAAAGCATGTAACATTGTTTCGGGTTTAACACCTAATATGCTTACATTTAAAATGTGGGGAATTGAGTCGGTTGTATTATTGATAAAAACATTATCATACTTTTCTAAAGTGTTTTTTAATTTTTCATTTAATTTTTTGACTTTTTTAATATCGTTATCGATATTGGAAACGGCGAGTCTAAGGGCTTTTGCCATACTAACAATTAAAGCTGTAGCTGGCGTTCCACTTCTATAAATAGTTGTACTTTTACCACCATGGATTATTGGCTCTAATCTAATGTTTTCTTTTTTTATTAAAGCACCAATACCTTTAATTCCAAAAAATTTATGAGCTGAAAAACTGGCCATATCAACATTGGTTAAATCGACATTGATTTTTCCAATAGCTTGTGTCATATCACTATGAAAAATAACTTTCGGAAAACTTTTTAAAACTTCGCCTATTTTTTCGATAGGTTGTCTAATTCCAGTTTCACTATTAACGCATGCTATACTAACCAAAATAGTTTTATCGGTAATCATTTCTTTTAAAGCATCGATATCAACAATACCATTTTTTAAAGGTACAAAAGAAACCTCGAAGCCGTTTTCTGTCATATAATTGAGTGGTCCATAAATAGAAGAATGTTCAAGTTCGGTTGTTATAATATGATTTCCTCTATTTTTATATATTTCTATTCCTTTTAAAGCTAAATTATTAGATTCACTAGCCCCTGACGTATAAATAATTTCTTCGGGTTTAACTCCTAATATTTTACTTATTTGATTAGTACTCGCCTCGATTAATTTTTTAGATTCAACACCTAATTTATGAAGGGAATTAGGGTTTCCTATATACTTTGAAGCTTTTACAAAGCTATCCAATACTTCATCGCTAACTGGTGTTGTCGCACTATAATCTAAATATGTCATTATTGTCACCTCATTAATTTTAACCATATTCTTTATCTATTCAATTATATCAATTCTTAGAGCAAAGTACAAGAAAAATAGCCTTAATTAAAGCTATTTTGTATAATCAATGTTCTAATATAAATATGCTTATGCCTAATCAATCATTTTTTTATTATCATTTGTTTTCATATAATAATTTTATTTTATTGTATCAAATCCACTACGTTTAAATAATTTTTCCATATCATAATTTGAGTAAAAAATTGTTGTTGGTCGACCATGTGGACAATTATATGGATTTTTACACTTTCGTAAATCACTAACCAAAGCTTCCATTTCTTCCATTGAAATATTCATATTGGCTTTAATAGCTCGTTTACAACTCATCATTGTTGCCACTTTTTCATTAAATTTTTCAATGTCAAAATTCTTTTCTGTGGCAATAACAATTTCAATTATTTTTCTAATTGTCTCTTCTTCGTTGCCTGAAGGAAGCCATGCTGGATGTTCTTTGATAATGACTGAATTAATTCCGAATTCTTCAATTTTAAATTTTAAATCTCTTAAAATATGCATGTTTTCTTTTAAAATCATAAATTCTGTATTTGATAGTTCGATGGTTATTGGAAATAAAAGTGGTGTACTGGCAATATTGGGATTGCCCATTTGCTTTTTAAATAATTCGTAATTGCATCTTTCTTTGGCTGCATGCTGGTCAATAATATACATACCTCTTTCGTTTTGACAAATAATATATGTCCCATGAACTAAACCAACGGGATACATTTCTGGCATTTCATCTTCATCATACTTTTTATAAGTTTCAGTATTTTCCATAACTACATCGCCAGTCGTATCTACTTCATAAGTAACTGTTTCTTTTTTATCATCATCAAAATGAAAATCATTTACGATTAGTTCTTTAGGTTCTAAATCCCAATCATTTTTAATGCTAGAATCATTTATGGTACTATCATCTCTTGTTAAATTTAAAGTCATCTCTTCATATTTTGGCTTTTGTTCTTTGATAACCACTTCAGGAATTAAGTTTTTGGTACTTATTGTTTTAAAAATAGTTTCTCTTATCAGTTCTAGTAATGTATCTATCTTACTAAATTTAATATCCATTTTGGTTGGATGAATATTAACATCAATTACACTGGGATCTACTGTAATATGAATTACTGTAATCGGATAACGATTGTCGGGCTTATAAGAATGATAACTATCGTTAATCGTTCTATTGATGTCCAAATTTCTAACAATTCTGCCATTAACTAAAGTAATCATATTATTACGACTAGATCTATGGACTTCTGGTGAAGAAATATATCCATGTATTTCATAGTCGGCATTCTCCCCATTTATCTCAAGCATCTTTCTAGCTACATCACTACCATAAATACTTTTAATGGTCTTTAATGTATTATTACTTCCATCGGTTCGTAAAATTAAATTATCATTATTAGTCAAAGTAAATCTAATATCTGGCCTTGATAAAGATAGTTTGTTCATATAATCTGTTATACTCGCAAGTTCGCTATATAAACTTTTCATATGTTTAAGACGAGCTGGGGTATTGTAAAATAATTCGCTAACTGTAAAAATAGTTCCCTTTCTGGCGTCGCCTTTTTCGACTTTTTCTATTTTCCCACCATTAGTAATTACATGGGTTCCAATATTTCCAGTACTGGTTTTTAAATCAACTTTTGATACTGAGGCAATGGAAGCTAAAGCTTCTCCTCTAAATCCTAATGTCGTTAATCTAAATAAATCTTCTTCATCGCTTATTTTACTAGTTGCGTGTCTAGAAAAAGCGAGAACAGCATCATTCTCATCCATGCCTTTTCCATTATCAATTACTTTTATTTCCTTTGTTCCAGCGTCTATAAGTTCCACTTTAATTTCTGTTGAATCGGCATCAATACTATTTTCCACTAATTCTTTTACAACTGAAGCACATCTTTCGACAACTTCTCCAGCTGCAATTTTATTGGCAAGCAACTCATCCATTACTTTAATTACTGACATTCTACCACCTCTTTAATATCGTATTTATTTAAAGACCATAGCTATAAAACCTATTAGCTACACTAATGAATATATACTTTGATTTTTATTATACACCAAAAAGTGTTTTACTAACAAGTTTAACTATGTAAATTTAACTTTGATAGAAGAAAATAAGTCTATCAATATTTGATAAACTTATTTTAACGCAATTGGGAAAGTTTTTTTAGTTTTTCATGCTTTCGTTTACCC
>CAZZCM010000024.1:0-12224 GCA_964652445.1 uncultured Muribaculaceae bacterium
AAATATTAAAAAAAGAGTCTATACTTATTAGTGTATAAACTTTGCTTAAATATATATTTAATATCTATATAACCAAATTTTTAAGGAGTGATTCTATGAATTTTAACCGTTTAAAGGATTTACGTGAGGATTGTGATTTGAATCAGAGTGACATTGCAAAAATATTAAATACAACACAGCAACAGTATTCTAAATATGAAATTGGTATAAGAATTATACCAATTGATAAATTAAATATATTAGCTAATTTTTACGATACTTCTATCGATTATATTGTTGGCAGAACTAATGTTAAAAAACCATACCCTAATAAATAAAAAAGAACCCATATAGATTCTTTTACTTATTTAGAATAAATTCTACTGACGCAATATTTTTTAATGCTTTATCTGTTTGAGCAGTAACTATTTTTGTCTCTTCGGGTTCTAATATTTCACCAAAATAGCTAATTAAAGTAGCTATTTTTTTATTATTTTTATCTTTGACTATTATTTGCAGATTTTTATATGTTAATTGATTAGCAGTTAAATTAGTTATTTTCGCACTAAATACCGTTTTATCATTTTTATTAGTAAATGCAATATTAGAGATTAAAACATTATCTATCACTTTATCTTCAATTAATTTTGCATCAGTGTTAGGTGTTACTTCTTCTTTAGGTGCTTCTTTAAAAACGAAAAAGTATACTCCTAAACCAATTAAAACGATTAAAATTAATATAATTATTTTTTTCATTATACTTTCCAAGTTTCTATAATATCACAACTATTACTTGATGGTTCAGGATCTGGCATTTGCATTTTAACAATCATTGGGACTTTGAAAGCTTTACCAAAAGCCATACAAGTTCCTGGCTGTAATGATTTTTGTTTTTCAACGATTTCTTCAGAAATGTTTGGAAGCATTTTTTTGATATATTCAACATCTCTTGGGTGATTTAATTTAAATATCAAGAAGTTTGATGCTTGAGAAATAACCGTTTCTGATATTTCGACAGGTCTTTGAGAAATTAAATTTAAAATTATACCATATTTTCTTCCTTCTTTGGCAATTCTTTCGAAAATGTTATAACCGATTAAATCAACGTCACCATCATTTTGAACATATCTATGGGCTTCTTCAACAAAAATATGAAATGGAATTGAAGCCCTTTGTTTTAAACGTTTTGTAAAATTAAATAACATTTTTGAATAAATTTTTACAATTACTTTGGCAAACCAATCTTCAATGTCTTCTAAGTTAAAATTGACAATTTGAGCTTTTTTACCATTAGCTGATACTAAAGTAGCAATATAATTTTCCATAGTTATAAAGTTAGGATATCTTAAATATCTTGAATTTTCTGAAATAGTGACAGCATGTAATCTAACTTTTAAGGTAATGGCATCATTATAAGTTTCCTCATTATTTAATAAACCTTCACTAATTAAAGTAAATTCTAAAGCTTTTTCTAAGTCTTCTAAAGTATAGTATTTTAATTCAGTTGGTTCATATTTATCTAGTGATTCATCAATAAAACTAGATACATATTCAGCCATTAAAATACTTTCTGGAAATTGCCCTTGGGTATCAATAGTAAAAAGTTCTCTAAATTTACGAGTATAACCAATTCCTTGAACAGGAGCTTCAGTATTAAATTCATTAGTTGAACAAGCAGATAAAATAGCAAAAACATCGTTTCTTTTACTACTAGCAGTTTGATTAGTATATAAAATACTCATTATGGCTTTGGCAATTAAATGATTTTTATATTTTGTCGACATTTCATCATCAGTCGCAAAAATATTAGCAAGTTTTAACATTCTTTCAATAATAGTTAATTGAGAATGTGATTCTGATCTTAATAATAAAGCCATGTCATCAATATCAAAAAGCCAAATTGGAATATTTACTACTTGTCCATCAACTTGATTTATATTAGTCGTATAAAATTTAAAATTTAAATTCGGATTAATTTCATTGATGTTTTTTAAAGCATTGTGGTATTCACCATAAGCATCAAAAATGAAAAAGTTTGATTTATATGGTAATAACTTGGGATTTCTAAAGACATTTTGTAAAATTCTAGCAACTCCACATGATTTACCAGAACCACTGTTTCCAAATATAGCCATATGACTACTAAATAAATCATTTATATCGACCCTAATTGGGTAATCATTATATAATGGACTTACTCCTAAAGTAAAAGATTTATCATTGTCTTCACCAACTAATAATCCAACTTCTTCTCTACTTATTAATCTTAGTTTTGAACTAAAAGTTGGTTTTCTAATAACACCTCCAAGAAATCTATTATTGGCAATTTCTCCTAGTAATCTAATTTTAATAATATCTTTACTAATATCTTCAACTTCTCCAACTATTTTTTTATTTTCATCTTCAAAGATAACATGCATATTCATTAAATCAGTAGATTGCTCCACATTTTCTGGCGTCGCAACATGAGCCTCTGTTGAGCTTATATATAATATTTTTCCAAACATTTTATTTCCTCCCTTTTATATTAATTCTTTTATTTTGTTTTGGATATTTACATCTAATTCTTTAATTATTTCCTTTATTTGTTTTGCTTTTTTATAAAGTTTTAGTTTTTCTTCGTAAAATTCTAGCTTATTGATAGTCTCTTTTAAGGTTTTGTGAACAGCGTTTCTACTTACTTTGGTATTTTCACTTATTTCCGCAAGCGAATGATTATCAAAGTAATAATATTCGAAGTATTCTCTTTGCTTATCAGTTAGTAATTCACTATAGTAATCATATAAATCGATTAAATATATTCGGTTATCCATTTAAATAATTCCAAATTGTACTTAAAATAACTATTATTCCGAATATTATATAAATCCATGTTAAAGCTTTTCTTTTGTAAATACGATTGTTATTATAACCCATAATAATTAGCGCTAAACCAGCTAAAATTTCAGCTATTGGTAGTAAAAAACTATAAAATATTGATAGTAATAACATTATGATTAAAATTACCACAAGTATCAATTGGATGATTAATCCAACATCTAATTTAGCTTTATTATTTTCTTTCACAGTTAATCCTCCATTCCTTTAAAAAGACCATAAATATATTTTTCAATATCAAAATTTTTTAAATCTTCTTTTTTTTCACCTAAGCCAACAAATTTCACAGGAATGCCTGTACTATCTTTGATAGCAAGAACAATTCCACCTTTAGCCGTTCCATCCAATTTTGTTAGAACAACACCAGTTATATTGGTTATTTCTTTAAAGCTTTTAGCTTGACTAATTCCATTTTGACCAGTTGTCGCATCAACAACTAGTAATGTTTCATGAGGTGCATTTGAAATTAGTTTACCAATTACTTTATTTATTTTTTCTAATTCTTTCATAAGATTTACTTTATTTTGAAGGCGACCAGCAGTATCAATTAAGACAACATCGTAATTTTCATCTTTGGCTTTATTAACACCATCATACATAACACTTACAGGATCAGCCTTTTCCTTGTATACAGTTTCAACACCAACAGCATTGCCCCACTCGACTAATTGTTCAACAGCTCCAGCTCTAAAAGTATCACCAGCAACCATGAGAACTTTTTTGCCTTCTGATTTTAATTTATAAGCGATTTTGCCAATAGTCGTTGTTTTTCCAGCACCATTAACGCCGACAAAGAGAATTACAGTTGGACCATCTTTGTTGTAATTTATTTTGCTGGTAATTATATCATTATTTACATAAATAATAAACATTTCGTCAACAATTATTTCTTTCAGTTCATCAGCTGAATTTATGTTTTCTTTTTTAACTCTAGCTTTTAGTCTTTCGGTTATATCCATAACAGTATTAACACCAATATCAGCCATAATTAAAATTTCTTCTAATTCTTCAAAGTATTCGTCATCTATTTTATTATGTCTTTGATTTAAGTTTATTAATGAATTTAAAAAGTTATTTCTAGTTTTTTCTAGACCTTTATCATAAGCTTTTACTTCTTCTTTTTCTTCTTTTTTAAAGATGTTTTTAAATTTATCAAACATTCCCATACTATCACCTATATTTGTCTATATTCATTTTACACTATTTATCTTTTTTAAGCAAGACTAATAATTATATGCTTATTTGACATCGAATACTCATTAATATATAATAAGCAAAGTGCCAAAAAATGTTAAGTCTTATATTAACTAAAGGAATTTGATTAAATTTTTATATGAAATATGATAAAATTATAGTATTGGAAGTGATAAAGTGTTTAAGGAACTTAAAATATTAGATGAAAAGGATAAAAGACTTCGTCAAACTAGTAAAGAAGTTACTTTCCCTTTATCTAAAGATGATAAAAAAATTATTGATAACATTATTACCCAATTGACTTACAGCCAAATTGAGGAACTGTCAGAAAAATATAATTTGCGACCTGGAATGGGTTTAGCCTTTCCACAACTTGGCATTATGAAAAGAATTATTGTTATTGTTTATGAATATGAAGAAGGAAAATTTGAGAATTATGTAGTCGTTAACCCAAAGATTATCAGTAATTCTACGGAAATGGTAGCATTAGAAGCTGGTGAAGGCTGTTTAAGCGTTAATCGTGAAGTTGAAGGACACGTTCCAAGATATGCCCGCATTACTTTAATAGGTTATGATGTAGATGGAAATAAATTGTCTTTAAGACTTCGTGAAGAACTGGCAGTGGCCTTTCAACATGAGGTTGATCATTTAAATGGAATTTTATTTTTCGATAAAATTAATAAAAAGAAACCTTTCTTTTCTGAAAATGAAATAAGACTAATTTAGGAGGATTTATGAAAACTAAATATAAATATTTGATTTTAATTGTAATTACGGTTTTGGCTTCAGTTTTAATTTATAATTATATTGAAGATTTTACTCCTATCGATATATACGAAGATGTTTTGAACGTTCAAAATACTCGTGAAAATGAAATTTTGACCAATACCAATTATGATATTAATAATCCTAACGTCGTTGTTAATCCTTATGATGTTTCACCTTTAACAGCCCTAGTAATTTTCCAAACTAAAGATTTATCGACAGCAACCGTGACGATCAAAGGTAAAGATGGCGATGATGATATCGTTAATACTTTTTTACCTAGCAAAGTACATATATTACCTATTTATGGGCTTTATCCCGATTATGAAAATACGGTCATTGTTAATTCTAGCGGTGAAAAAAAAGTTTTGACCATTAAAACTGATGCTTTACCTAGCGATGTGAAAAATATTGAAAATGTAGATACTAAAGAGGACTCAGAATTTTATTTTACAACTTCTTTAAGTGGTAAACCAATCGGATATGACCAAAATGGTAATGTTAGATGGTTTTTAACTAAAAATTATAATTGGGATTTTACAAGGCTTAGTAATGGTCATATTTTACTTGGTAATGATAATTTAGTTAGTGTACCTTATTATTCTATCGGTCTTGTCGAAATGGATATGCTTGGTAAAATATATTTTGAATATAATTTACCCGGTGGTTATCATCATGATGTATTTGAACTTAGTAATGGCAATTTACTAGTGGCTTCTAATAATTTTGGAAGCGGAACAATTGAGGATTATATAGTTGAACTTGATAGAAACACTGGTGAAATTGTTAAAAATATTGACTTATATGATTTAATGCCTAATGATGATGGAGTTAATTGGTTTAATTTGAATTCATTAGTTTATGACGCCAAAAGCAATTCTATTACCGTAGCCGGTAGTGAGAAGGATATGCTTATTAATATTGATTATACTAGTGAAGAAATTAATTGGATTATTGCTGATAAAATTGACAAAAAATATAAAAAATATTTATTAAAAACTGAGACTAATATTTTATATCCCGTTAGCCCCAGTGGTTTAATTTTAACCGATGATGGTAGACTTGCATTTATTAATACTTATAATGACAACAATTATCTTACTGTTTACGACATTGATAACGTTAATAAGACTATTAAAGATTGTGAAAATACTTTACTAGATTCTAAAGCTAAAATTACTAATTTGGAATATAGTGATAATTCATTTATTGTTAATATGGACAACCAAATTAAAATTGTTAGTGATGATGTGTATACAGCTTTTAATACAGATTATAATGTTTATAGTACTAAATATATGAATATATATGCTGGCGATGTTTATGTTACTGGTAAAGGACAAAGATTGGGAAATATTGGTGTTACCGAAACAATAAAAAATCAAGGAATATTATTTTGGAAAAAGGATGATTCAATTTATGAAAAATATAAATTATCACTTTATAAAGATGCCAATAGATTAGTATTAAAAGGAAAATTTAAAAAAGATGATTCAGTTCAAATTATTTTAGATAATATTATAGACAAGAAAACTTACGATGTTTTAATTTCGGAAAGTCCTTATATTGAAAAAGAAACTGATGATAAAAAAATCGATGTATCTTCTTATATTAATGAAGAAGGCTTAAGTGGTAAATATTATATTTATTTGAAAATAAACGGTACTACTTATAAGCTTAATAAATATGTTAATTTTTATTAACTTTATCATAACAAAGCCTTATTTTGAGGCTTTTTTGTGTAATCAAAAAAGGCTGTTAGAAATTAATTATTTAATTTCATAACAGCCCCTTAAAAATATATAATCACAATCTTTACTTTTCTATATCTTCTAATTTAACACTTACCAACTTTGAAACACCCGATTCTTGCATAGTAATACCATATAAAACATCAGCGTATTCCATAGTCTTCTTTTTATGAGTTATAATAATAAATTGCGAAATATTTTTTAATTCTTTAACATACTGACCAAAAGTATCAACATTTACTTCATCTAAAGCCGCCTCTACTTCATCTAGAATACAGAATGGTGCTGGTCGTGATTTTATAATGGCAAACAATAAACTTATAGCAGTTAATGTTTTTTCGCCACCAGATAATAAAGAAATACTACTTAATTTTTTACCTGGAGGTGAAGCAACTATTTCGATACCAGTTTCTAATAGATTATTAGGTTCAGTTAATTTTAAAGACGCCGAACCACCTTTAAATAATTGCTTAAAAGTTTCTTCAAAATTTTGGTTTATTATTTTGAATGAATTATTAAACTCTTTAACCATGATTTTATCCATTTCGTCAATTATTTCTAACAATGTATTTTCAGCTTTATTTAAATCATTAATTTGACTTAGTAAAAATTCATATCTTGTGCTTACGCGTTCATATTCTTCTGGAGCAGCTAAATTGACAACACCAATTTCTTTTATTTTCTTTCTTAAGCTATTTACTCTTGTTTTAGCCGTGTTATAATCAATATCCAATTTATAATTTGCTTTAGCTTTTTCATAAGTCATTGAATATGTTTCACTTAAGATATTTAATAAATTATCTAATTTTACATCCATTCTATTGACACTTATTTCTAAATTTTTAAGTTCGAGAGTTTTTTGTGAATATTCACTATTTTCTTTTTTAACTGATAGTTCATATTCCTCTAAGCTTTCCTCAAGATCATTTTTCTCTTTAGTCAATACCTCTAGTTCTTTTGAAGCTAATTCTTTTTGTCTAACAGCCGCATAATATTCATTAATAATATTCTCTTCTTCTTTTGAAAGAGCACCATTGATAATGTTGTTAGTACTATCAATATCTAGAGTTATTTTTTCTAAATTATCTTTTAAATTTTTAACATTATTTTGTTTAGCAGTTATTTTGTCTTGATTTAATAGTTTTTCTTTATCTAAAAGATATTTTTTGTCTTCTAATGATTTTAATTGATAATCGATTTCATTTATTTTGTTTTCATCTTCTTTAATGTTGGCCAAAATATTTTCGATTTCTTTTAAAGCATTTTCTAAATCATATTTATCACTAATAACATTGCGACTTTTGGTTTGTTTGCCACCAGTCATTGATCCACCAACATGAATGACTTCACCGTCTAAAGTAACAATACGATAACGATAATTAATTTTTTTACTTAATTTAGTAGCATCTTCAATATTTTCAGTAACGATTATATTACCTAATTGATTTAGAATAATATTTTGATATTTTTTATCATATTTTACTAAATCACTGGCAATACAAGCGAAGTATGGCTCATTATCGACTATTTTCATAAGATTGGCATCAACATATTTAGGTTTTATTATATTAAGTGGAAAGAAAGTAGCTCTGCCAATGTTTCTAATATATTTTATAGCTTCTTTAGCAGAATTTTCATCATCAGTAATGATATTATTAGTACTGAAGCCTAAAGCTGCCACTATAGCTAAAGCATATTTTGATTCAGTTTCGATAAGGTTTCCTAAAATATTATGAATTCCTTTTAACTTTGGATTATTTAAAACACTTTTAACTGCAGTTGGAAGTAAACCACCATTTTCGATAGATTGTTTTAAATTTTCGGCTTTTATTTCGAGATTGTTTTTTTGTCTTAAAGCCATAGTCAAATGATTTTCTAAATTTTGCTTATTAGTTTTGATACCCACGATTTCTTTGTTTAGTTCATTTACTTCTTCTAAGGTTTTGGTGGTTTCTTTATTTATATTGATGATGTCAGTTTCTAATATGTTAATTTCATTTTTAATTTGCATTTCTTTTTCTTTTAACTCAATAACAGTATTATGGAGCTTAGAATCTTCAACTTCATATTTTTTTCTTTCGGTAATGATATTTTTACGACTATTTAATTTTTCCGCTTTAGTGGTATATTCTAAAATGTTACTTTGGGCTTTTTTAATTTGTTCATAGTTTTTGTTTATGGCATTTTTATATTCCTCAATTTTTACTTCTGATTTATTGCTGGAAACACCCAATTTTAATATTTCGCTCTCTAAGGCTTCAATTTTGTTTTTATCAGTTTGATATATATTATTTAAATTAGTTATATCTTCAGTTATTAAAGCAATTTCTACTTGCGCTAAAGCATCTTTAGCATCTGAATATTCCAAAGCTTTTTCTTTGGCTTCTTTTAAAGGTTTTATTTGTGGCTCTAGTTCATTTATAATGTCGTTTACCCTCGCAAGATTATTATGCGTTTTATCTAATTTCCTGATAGCTTCTTCTTTTCTTCGTTTGTATTTTAAAACACCAGCTGCCTCTTCGAAAATTGCTCTTCTTTCGCTTGGCTTACTACTGATAATAGTTTCTATTTTCCCTTGAGAAATAATATTAAAACTTTCTTTAGCAATTCCACTATCTAAAAGTAAATTGGTTATATCTTTTAATCTTACTCTTTCGTTGTTTAAAAAATATTCGTTAGTACCATCCTTATATACTCTTCTTTTAATAACAACTTCATCATATTCTAAAGGTAAATATTTATCTTGATTATCAAAAATTAAACTTACTGAAGCAACATTCATGGGATTACGACTTTTAGAACCAGAAAAAATTACATCGGTCATGTTACCATCCCCACGTAATGATTTTACTGATTGTTCACCTAATACCCATCTGACAGCATCGACAACATTACTTTTCCCTGAACCATTTGGTCCCACAATACCAGTTATACCATCTGTAAGTTCAATGCTTGTCTTATCGGCAAATGATTTAAATCCTTGAGATTTTATTTCTTTTAAGTACATATACATCACCTTTACATTGATAATTATAGCAGAGTTGAAACGAAAAAACAATCTTTATGATTGTTAGATTTTAAAGCAAAATTCATTTTGATTTTTATCATCTAATTTACTAAAAGTGATGTTAAAGTATCAACAAAATTAGTAAAAATATCTATCCACCAATAACCAATATCTTTAATTTTATTAGTTTTAGTGTTTGTATTATTGACAATAAGAACATATTCTTTGTTTTCTTTTTTTATTATCGCATCAGTGGTATAGCGATTATATTTTTTCTTTAATTCTTTTAATTCATCTTCATTTGAACTATAAATATATAAATACCCTTTGTTGATATAAACACTATCTTTAACAAAGGTTCTTATAAATGGTTTTATAGTATTTAAATCACAAATAATATTGTCAACGCGTTTTTTTCTAAATAGTTTTTTAATTTTTTTGACATTGATTTTTCTGGTTTTTTCTTGCTTTTGGTTTCTAGCTTTTAATTTCTTTTTGAATCGCCCCTTTTCAGGCATCTCAAGTAAATTACATATAGTTATCTTAGTGTTGTTTTTAATAGCGTTTTTTATTTTTTCACTAGTGATTCCAATTCCAAGTAATGACCCACTCATCTTTTTAATTTCTTGTATTAAATATTTTTCCATTATTTTTCTCCTTGTATTAGTTCATTTATTACATAACTAGTGGCAATTAAGCCAGCAGTAGCTGGAACAAAAGCATTTGAGCCTACTTTATCTGTTCTGATTGGCTCTTCAGTTGATGATATTACAATTACTTTGCCTTTGATTTCTTCTTTTTTGACATATTTTCTTATTTCTTTAGATATTTTATCATAACTTGTTTTTCTTATTTCGGTTATTTCTAACTTTTCTGGATGCATTTTATTACCAGTTCCCATAACTGATATTAGTTTGATGTTCTTTTCTTGTGATAGTTTAATAATTAGTTTTTTGGTTTTAATAGTATCAATAGCGTCAATTATAAAATCTACTTTTTGGTCAAATAATATATTAATATTTTCTTCAGTTATGAATTTTTTTATTTTAATTATTTGACATTCTTTATTTATTTCGTTTTTTCTTTTTTCAGCTTCATCAACTTTATAATTACCAATATTATTGTGGGTGGCAAGCAACTGCCTATTTAAATTTGTTATATCAATAATATCATTATCGACAACAATTATTTTTCCAATACCACTTCTTACTAAAGCTTCAAAAGCATGGCCACCTACTCCACCCAATCCTAGAAGTAAAACTGTTTTTTCTTTTAAAATTTGAGTTTTATTTCCAATTAAAAGTTCTAATCTATCAAACATCTTTTTTCACCTATGATTATTATACATTAAAAGGAAGAAAAAAAGAAGACTTTACTTTTTTTAAACCAAAAAAAGAGACATTTGCCTCTAATTTGTTATATTAAAGCTTCCAGCCATGATATACTTTCCATTTTCATATACACTAGCAATTATACTGCCTTCGGAAACTTTAATTTTAGTTTTTCTTTGAGCATCTATAAAGGTATTCCCCTTATCCAAACTATACTTGTATGTATAATTTTTATTTTTACTTAATGGATATGTTATAGTCAAAGTTTGGTCTTGATAAGTAAATTCAATGCCAGATACTACTTTTATTAATCTTTTTCTTTTAGTTATATTGTTTGAACTATCTTTGGCTTCATAAGTTATAACATAATCACCAGGAATTGTTGAAAGAGTATTATTGAATGTTAATTGGACTTCTCCAGAATTATCAGTAACGACTACTCCTTCTTT
The DNA here is from genome assembly GCA_964652445.1 of uncultured Muribaculaceae bacterium. GTDB lineage: Bacteria > Bacillota_I > Bacilli_A > RF39 > UBA660 > Coprosoma. Next base: position 11,354 of record CAZZCM010000024.1, read on the forward strand.
TAAGTCAAATGAAACAGCTTGACTACTTTCAATCGTTTGTTTGTCGGGCACGCTTATCGATGGAGACTTGGTATCGGCAATAACTACAGTTCGAGTTAATGTTTGCTTATTTGACAAATAATATTTAATTTGATATGTACCAAACTTTGTAGTGTCAATTTTAGTTGTTTCTGTATTATTTAAAGAGTAAGTTATTTGATATTCTTTATTTGTTTTTAATCCTTTTTCAACATATTCTTCATTTAAATTTACATATTCTAAATAGTCACCATTTAATAAGGTTGACGGCTGATTCTTATCATAAACTAAATAATTTATTTTATTTGCTTGGTAGTCGGTTATTTTATCGAAGATGAAAGTTGCAGTCGCAAATATTAAGGCAATTGCCACTAAACCAACTACTTGTCCCCTACTTAATCTACTCATTTATTCCTCCTCTTAAAGGGTACAATTTTCTTTGGTTAATTCTTTGTTTTTGGTTATTTTCTTTTCTGTTTTGGTTTTAGTCACACATATATTGGCTTTATCACTCCATAGGGCTAATTCACTTTTACCATTTTCATCAATATGAAATGTTCCAGAATCAGGCAATTCACCTTTGAGAGAAATTTTTCCAGTATTCAAATTAGTAGTATAATCAATGGTTAAATCCAATTGTTCATTTTTGCCAGCTTTTGATACTTGGTATTTTTGTGCCGCCGACACAATACTATAAGCCGTGTCGATAAAAGCTTTTTCTCTAGATGTTTGAATAACATTTAAAACGACTGGTGTTGTTATAAGTGCAATAATGGCTAAAATAACAATAACCGCCAATAATTCGATTAAAGTAAATCCTTTATTTTTCATTATATCGTCCCCTCATCTACTT
>CAZZCM010000025.1:0-12068 GCA_964652445.1 uncultured Muribaculaceae bacterium
ATGAACCCTAACGATCACCCACATGGTGGTGGTGAAGGACGTGCACCAGTCGGACGTAAAGGACCTATGACTCCATGGGGTAAACCAGCACTTGGATATAAGACACGTAACAAGAAAAAAGCTTCAGACAAATTAATTGTTCGTCGTCGCAAAAAATAAGAAAGGATTGATTAAAGATGGCTAGAAGTTTAAAAAAAGGTCCCTATGTCTTCGACAGACTATTAAAAAGGACACAAGAATTAAACAAATCTGGTAAAAAAGAAGTTATAAAAACTTGGTCTCGCCGTTCTACAATTTTTCCTGAATTTATTGGACACACATTTGCTGTTCATAATGGTAAAGATTTTATTCCTGTTTATGTAACAGAAGATATGGTTGGACATAAATTAGGAGAATTTGCCGCAACACGCAAATTTGGTGGACACGGAGACGACAAAAAGAAAAAGTAAAATAAACCAGAAAGGATGATATAAATGGAAGCTAGAGCAATTGCCAAAGGTGTAAGAATCGCACCAAGGAAAGCTCGTCTAACAATCGACCTAGTTCGTAATAAAGACGTGCAAGAAGCTGACATAATATTAGCAAACCTTAACACAAAAGCTTCAAGAATAATCCGTAAGGTTTTAACTTCAGCAGTTGCAAACGCTGAAAACAACTTGGAATTAAAAAAAGAAAACCTATACGTAAAAGAAGCATATATAAATGAAGGTAAAACAATGAAAAGAGGTAGAGCTGGAGCCAAAGGTAGACCAGACCCTATCTTAAAAAGAACAAGCCACATTACAATAGTTGTAAGTGAGAAAAATTAAGCAAAGGAGGATGGCTGATGGGTCAAAAAGTTAGTCCAGTCGGACTTAGAATCGGAATCAACAAAGGCTGGGAATCAAATTGGTATGCCGAAGGAAAAGACTTCGCCAAAAACCTAAACAGTGATTACCAAATCCGTGAATTTTTAGAAAAAAGATTAATTGGCGCTGCAGTTGCAAGCATTCTTATTGACAGAACCGCTAACAAGACAGAAGTTACAATCAACACAGCTAAACCTGGTGTTGTAATTGGTCACGGCGGTGATGAAATAGAAAAACTAAGAAAAGAATTGTCTAAAAAAATAAAAGAAGACATTCATATTTCAATTAAAGAAATCAAAAACCCTAACATGGTAGCAGCATTAGTTGCTGAGAATATTGCTCATCAAATCGAAAATCGCGTATCATTTAGAGTTGCTCAAAAGAAAGCAATTAGAAATGTAATGAAATCAGGAGCAAAAGGAGTTAAAACTTTAGTATCTGGACGTTTAAACGGAGCAGAAATTGCTAGAAGTGAAGGATACACTGAAGGAACAATTCCACTTCATACTTTAAGAGCAGATGTAGATTACGCTCACAAAGAAGCTAATACAACATATGGTAAAATCGGTGTAAAAGTATGGATTTATAAAGGAGAAATCCTTCCTGAAAAGAAAAATAAGGGAGGTAAGAACAATGGCAGTCATTCCAAAGAGAACTAAATATCGTCGTCCACATCGTTTAAGATATGATGGCGTAGCCAGAGGAAATACCCAAGTTAATTTTGGTGAATATGGCTTGCAAGCCTTAGAAGGTGCTTGGATTACCCAAAGACAAATCGAAGCAGCCCGTGTAGCAATGACACGTTATATGAAACGTGGAGGAAAAGTATGGATTAATATTTTCCCACACTTATCATTAACTAAAAAGCCCCTTGAAACTCGTCAAGGAAAAGGTAAAGGTGCTCCAGAAGAATGGGTTGCAGTCGTTAAAAAAGGTAAAGTTATGTTTGAAATAGCTGGAGTTAGTGAAGAAGTAGCTAGAGAAGCATTACGCTTAGCTATGCACAAACTTCCAATAAAATGTAAGTTCGTAAAAAGAGAAAGTGGTGAGGTAAATGAAAAGTAAAGATTTAAGAGAACTAAGCGATGAAGAATTAAAAACTAAAATCGCTGAGTGCAAAGAAGAATTATTCAATTTACGTTTCAGCCAAGCTACTGGTAGTCTTGAAAAGCCAGCTAGAATAAAAGAACTTAGAAAGGCTGTCGCACGTATGAAAACCATCTTACGTGAACGCGAATTACAAGACTAGGAGGAAATTATGGAAAACAGAAAACAAGAGTTAGTTGGAAAAGTTACATCAGTAAGTAACGATAAAACAATTACTGTATTAGTAGAAACTTACAGAAAAGACAAACTTTACGGAAAAAGAGCAAAATATTCTAAAAAATATGCTGCACACGATGAAAAAAACGAAGCTGCAGTTGGGGATACTGTAAAAATTGTAGAAACAAGACCATTATCAAAAACTAAACATTTCCGTTTAGTAGAAATCATAGAAAAAGCAGTTATCTTATAACTAATAGGTAAGGAGGAAAAATTAAATGGTTCAATCAGAAACTCGTTTAAAAGTTGCTGACAACTCAGGTGCTCGTGAACTATTAGTAATAGGAGTATTGGGTGGCAGCAAAGTAAAAACTGGCAACATCGGTGATATCGTTGTTGGAACAGTAAAAAAAGCAACACCAAACGGAACTGCTAAAAAAGGCCAAGTTGTTAAAGCAGTTATCGTTAGAACAAAACAAGGTCTAAGAAGAGAAGATGGGTCATATATCAGATTTGATGACAATGCATGTATCATTATCAAAGATGATAAATCACCAGTTGGAACTCGTGTATTTGGACCAATCGCACGTGAATTACGTGACAAAGATTTTATGAAAATAGTATCACTTGCTAAAGAAGTGTTATAATCGTTTGGAGGAATAATATGAAACTAAAACAAGGAGATAAAGTAGTTGTCATTGCTGGTAAAGACAAAGGCAAAGAAGGCAAAATAATTAAAACCCTTAAAGCCGATGATAAAGTCATCGTTGAAGGTGTTAATATCGCCCATAAGCATATTAAACCAAACGGTGGAGAAGCTGGACAAATTATCGAAATCGAAAGACCAATACATGCATCTAACGTTATGATAATAGATCCAAAAACAAAAAAAGCTACTAGAATCGGACACACTACTACAAAAGATGGTAAAAAGATTAGAATATCAAGAAAATCAAATGAAAAACTTGACTAAACCTGAAAGGAGGGTATATTATGAACCGCCTACAAGAAAAATATAGTAAAGAAATAATGCCTAGTTTAAAAGAGAAATATGGTTATAAAAGCGTAATGGAATTACCAAAATTAGAAAAAATTGTTGTAAACATGGGTGTTGGTGATGCCACTAGCAATTCTAAATTATTAGATGCAGCAGTAGCAGATTTAATGGCCATTACTGGTCAAAAACCTATAGTAACCAAGGCAAAAAAAGCCATCGCTGGATTTAAAGTTCGTGAAGGTCATCCAATTGGATGTAAAGTAACTTTAAGAGGCGAAAACATGTATAACTTTTTAGACAAATTAATTAGTATTACATTACCTCGTGTAAGAGACTTTAGAGGAATTAATCCAAAATCATTTGATGGAAGAGGAAATTACACTTTAGGTCTTACAGAACAACTAATTTTCTCAGAAATAAATTACGATAATGTTGTAAAAGTACGTGGAATGGACATCGTATTCGTTACAACCGCTAAAACTAATGAAGAAGCATTAGATTTACTAAAAGGTTTCGGTATGCCATTTAAAAAATAACAAATTAGGAGGAAATTATGGCTAGAAAAAGTATGATTGTAAAAGCTAGTAAAAAGCCAAAATACAAAGTACGTGCTTACACTCGTTGTAGCATTTGTGGAAGACCACATTCAGTATTAAAAAAATATGGAATTTGCCGTATTTGCTTTAGAAAACTAGCTTATAAAGGACAGATACCAGGAGTAACAAAATCAAGCTGGTAATCTGAAAAGTGAAGGGAGGATATGAATGGTAACAGATCCAATCGCCGATATGCTTACAAGAATACGTAATGCAAATCAAATGCGATATGCAATGGTCGAAGTACCCGCTTCAAAAATAAAAGAAGACATCGCAAGAATTTTAAAAGAAGAAGGCTACATCAACGATTATGAAATTAAAGATGGAAGCCCTCAAAACACAATCGTTTTAAATCTTAAATATACAGACAAAAAAGAACGTGTAATCACTGGTCTTAAAAGAATATCTAAACCAGGATTAAGAGTTTATGCAAAAGCTGACGAAGTACCACAAGTATTAAACGGTTTAGGAATTGCCATAGTGTCAACATCACAAGGTGTAATGACTGGTAAAAATGCCAAAGCTAAAAGACTAGGTGGAGAAGTACTAGCTTACATTTGGTAGAAAGGAAAGGAAAGTAACATGAGTAGAGTTGGAAACAGAACACTTTCATTACCTGAAAACGTTACAGTTACTACTGAAGGTAATATTGTTACAGTTAAAGGTCCAAAAGGAGAACTTTCTACTGAAATAAACAAAAATATTACTGTAAAGGTAGAAGAAAATGAAGTAAAAGTCGAAAGAAAAAGCGACGAATACAAAAATTTTCATGGAACAGCAAACGCCAATATCAATAACATGATTATTGGAGTAACAAAAGGTTTTGAAAAACAATTAGAAATAATTGGTGTCGGATATCGTTTTGCAGTAAAAGGAAATGAATTAGAAGTTAAAGCCGGATACTCTCATCCAGTAAACGTGAAAGTGCCAGCAGGCTTAACTATAGAATGTCCAAGTACTACAGAACTTACAATTAAAGGAATCGATAAAAGATTAGTTGGAGAATTCGCTGCCAACATTAGAAAAATAAGAAAACCAGAACCATACAAAGGGAAAGGTATTCGTTATAAAGATGAACACATTATCCGTAAAGTTGGTAAAAAAGCTGCTTAATATTATAAAGTAAAGGAGAAGATATTATGATAAAAAAAGTAAATCGTAATAAAGTACGCGTTGCTAGACACGAAAGAGTAAGAAACAAAATATCAGGAACAAAAGAAACTCCAAGATTAAACGTGTTTAGATCCAACAGCAACATCTTCGCTCAAATCATCGATGATAGCGAAGGTAAAACATTAGTAAGTGCTTCTTCAATCGATAAAGAATTGAAACTAGAAAATGGTGGAAATATCGCAGCAGCTACCAAAGTTGGAGAATTACTTGCTAAAAAAGCAAAAAAAGCAAAAATTACAAAAGTAGTATTCGATAGAGGCGGATACTTATATCACGGTCGTGTAAAAGCATTAGCAGATGCCGCTCGCGAAAATGGATTAAAATTCTAAAGGAGGGAAAATAGTGGAAACTAGAAAAAGAGCCCCAAGACCAAAATTATATGATGAAGAAGTTATTAATATTGGCCGCGTTACAAAAGTAACCAAAGGTGGACGTCAATTACGTTTTGCCGCTACTGTAGTTGTTGGAGACAGAAAAGGTAAAGTTGGAATCGGTTCAGGAAAAGCTGCCGAAGTACCAGATGCCATCAAAAAAGCCGTTGCTGCCGCAACTAAAAACATTACAAAAGTGGCAATAGTAGGCGAAAATACTATCCCACATGAAGCAATCGGTGTTAGAGGAGCTAGTAAAGTAATGCTTAAACCAGCTTCAAAAGGTACCGGAGTAAAAGCAGGAGGTCCAGTCAGAGCTGTCCTAGAACTTGCTGGGGTTAAAGATATTTTATCTAAATCATTAGGTTCAAACACCAAAGTAAATATGGCATATGCAACCTTAGATGCACTTAAAAAACAAAAAACAGTAGAAGAAGTAGCTAGACTTCGTGGTAAGAAAGTGGAGGAGATTTTATAATGAAATTACACACAGTAAAACCAAATCCAAATGCAACAAAAGCTAGAAAAAGAGTAGGACGTGGACCAGGAAGCGGAACCGGAAAAACAGCTGGACGTGGAGAAAACGGACAAAACTCAAGATCTGGTGGAGGAGTTAGAATAGGATTCGAAGGTGGTCAAACACCATTATTCAGAAGATTACCAAAAAGAGGCTTTTCAAACGCTAGATTTAAAAAAGTATATGCTGTACTTAACTTAGATGATTTAAATAAATTTGATAATGGAGCCGAAGTATCTCCAGAAATCTTAAAAGATATGGGATTAGTAAAAAACACATTAGATGGAATTAAAATCTTAGGTGACGGAAAATTAGAAAAAAAATTAACAGTTAAAGCAAATAAATTTTCTAAAGTAGCCAAAGAACAAATAGAAAAATTAGGTGGAAAAGCAGAGGTGATCTAATTGTTTGCAAAATTCAAACAAATATTCAACCCAGACAATAAAGATTTGCGAAAAAAAATATGGTTTACCTTATTATGCTTATTCATATTTAAACTAGGAACAGCCATCGTTGTTCCCGGTGTTGATACAGATGAGTTAGACGTCGGATTTTTAAAACTACTTGATATGATGGGCGGAGGAGCCATGCAAAACTTCTCAATCTTCGCATTAGGAGTTATGCCATACATCACAGCGTCAATCGTTATGCAACTATTACAAATGGATATCATTCCATACTTCACTGAACTTTCAAAACAAGGTCAGACTGGAAGAAATAAAATAAACCAAATTACTAGAATCTTAGGTATCATTTTAGCCTTCATTCAAGGTTATATGTTCTCATTTACATTTATGCCAAATGGCGAAGTAATCGATTACCTAGAGGTATCACTAGTATTAACTGCAGGAACATCATTCCTACTTTGGATTGGTGATAGAATTACCACCAAAGGCTTAGGGAATGGTATATCAATGATAATCATGGCTGGTATTCTAGCCACAACCCCTTATATGTTTACTGAAGCATGGGGAACATTCGTTGATATGGCCACAACACAAACTGCATTTTTAGGAATAATTAAATTCATCTTATTTGTTCTAGTATACATCGTAATAGTTTTAGGCGTATTATACGTTCAACTTGCTGAAAGAAGAATACCAGTACAATATGCCAACAAAAGTACAAGTAGTAAAGGTAATGCAACATACATGCCTTTCAAAATAAATTCAGCTGGCGTAATTCCTGTTATCTTCGCATCTGCCCTTATTTCCGTACCAGCATTAATCGCTCAATTCGCGAAAAATGATGCTTGGATGGCTTTCGTTAATAAGTGGTTAAGCCTATCTTCAGTAACCGGCTTTATCTTATTCGTTTTATTCATAATTTTATTCTCATATTTCTATACATTTATAACCGTTAAACCAAAAGAATTATCAGAGAATCTACAAAAAAACGGTGGATATATTCCAGGTGTTAGACCAGGCAACGAAACCGAAAAATACGTTAGTAAAGTATTAATAAGAATAACTGTCGTTGGTTCAATTTTCCTAGCTGCTATAGCTGGACTTCCATATATATTTGGAGCCATTTCAACACTTCCAACAAATGTATCATTAGGTGGTACCGGATTAATAATCGTTGTCGGAGTAGTGTTAGAAGCATACAAACAGTTAGAAAGCAATTTAATCAGTCGTAGTTATAAAAGAAAAAGAGGCAGACATTAATGAATATTTTATTACTTGCCCCACCGGCAGCTGGTAAGGGTACTCAAGCCAAAGAAATAAGCAAAGAATATAATATACCTCAAATATCAACAGGAGATTTACTTAGAAAAGCTAATGACCCCAAGATAAATGAGATAATGAAAAAAGGAACATTAGTTGATACCAGCTTTACCATTGAACTTTTAAAAAAAAGATTAATGCAAAAAGACTGTAAAAAAGGATATGTCCTTGATGGATTACCAAGATCTTTAGAGCAGGCCAAAGCCTATGAAAAATTACTCGAAGAACTAAAAATCCCCAAAGGAATAGTCTTATTCCTAAATGTTCCCAAAGAAATTTCTAGAAAAAGAATAATTGGAAGAGAAATCTGCCCCAATTGTAATGAAATTTATAATGAATTATTCGAAGATAGAAAACCAAAAATCAATGGCATCTGTGATAAATGCCATACCCCATTAACAAAAAGAATAGATGATAATGACGAAACATTCGAAAATAGATATAAAATCTATTTAAACGAAACAGAACCATTAATCAAATATTATGAAAGTAAAGGAAACCTTTACTTTGTAAATAGTGCAATTAATGAAAAACATACCTTTAAACAAATTAAAGAAATTATAGGAGGCGCTTATGATAAGCATTAAATCTCCAAGAGAAATAGAACTACTAAGAATAGCTGGAGAAATAACTGGAAGTACACATAATTACTTAAAACAGTTTATTAAACCAGGCATTACAACCAAACAACTTGATAAATTAGCCGAAGATTACATAATCAAAAGAGGCGCAACCCCTTCCTTTAAAGGTTATGATGGATTTCCAGGAACAATCTGTGCTTCAATCAATGAAGAAGTTGTTCATGGCATCCCAAGTAACCGCAAATTAAAAGAAGGCGATATTATTTCCCTTGATATAGGAGCATGTTACAAAGGATATCATGGTGATTCCGCTTGGACATATCCCGTAGGAAAAATATCAAAAGAAAAAGAATATTTATTAAAACATACCGAAAAATCACTATTTGAAGGACTTTCAGTTATTAAAGACCATATTCATGTTGGAGACATCGGTTATGCTGTTAGTAAATACGCAAATAAACACAATTTAAGCGTTGTTAGAGAATTAGTTGGTCACGGTGTTGGAACTGATGTTCATGAAGAACCAGATGTTCCAAACTATGGAAAAAAAGGAACAGGACCAGTATTAAAAGAAGGTATGGTAATTGCCGTAGAACCAATGCTTAATTTGGGAACAAGAGAAATATTTATCTTAGACGATGATTGGACAATAGTGACTGCCGATGAAAAACCATCTGCTCACTTTGAACACACAGTTTTAATCACAAAAGATGGATATGAGATATTAACCAGGAGGTGATAATATGGCTAAACCACAAAACAACAAAAAGATTACACAAGAAAAAAAGCCAAAAGATGATGTTATCGAAGTAGAAGGATTAGTAACAGAAGTTCTTCCCGGTGGAGAATTTCTAATAACCCTTGAAAACAAACATGTTATTAAAGCTCGCGTTTCTGGTAAAATGCGCTTACATCACATCCGCATTTTACAAGGTGACAAAGTAACAGTAGAATTATCACCATATGACTTAACACGCGGGCGTATAACCTATAGAAAGTAATAGGAGGTATAAAAATGAAAGTAAGACCATCAGTAAAAAAGATATGTGATAAATGTAAAATAATAAAAAGACATGGAAAAGTTTATGTAATATGTCAAAACCCAAGACATAAACAAAGACAAGGTTAATAGGAGGTGTTATAGTGGCACGTATAAAAGGTGTAGATATACCAAACAATAAAAGAATCGAAATTGCTTTAACTTATATTTACGGTATCGGAAGAAGTTTATCAAATACCATCTTAAAAGATGCAAAAGTAAATAAAAACACTAAAGCAGGAGATTTAACAAACGAAGAATTAGTCGCAATTCGTGACGAAGTTAATAAATACCTAACCGAAGGAGACTTACGTCGTGAAGTAAGCATGAACATCAAAACAAAGATGGAAATTAATTCTTATCAAGGTACACGTCATAAAAGAGGATTACCAGTAAGAGGACAAAGAACAAACAGAAACGCTCGTACTCGTAAAGGTAAAGCCGTAACAATCGCAAATAAGAAAAAATAACAAACTAGAAGGAGGTTATTATAAATGGCTTATAAAGCAAGAAAACGTAAAGTTAAAAAGAATGTCCCAGAAGGCAAAGCCTTTGTCCATTCAACATTCAATAATACAATTGTAACCATTACCGATAAAGATGGGAACGCAATTAGCTGGGCATCAGCTGGAACATTAGGTTTTAAAGGAAGTAAAAAATCAACTCCATTTGCTGCAGGCATGGCCGCTGAAGCTGCCGGAAAAGCCGCTGTTGAAATGGGGATGAAAAAAGTAGAAGTTTTCGCCAAAGGATTAGGTTCTGGACGTGAAACAGCCATTCGTTCATTACAAACTGCAGGGTTAGAAATTACTTCAATTTCTGATACGACACCAATCCCACACAATGGATGTCGTCCACCAAAACGACCACGCGGATAAAAGAAGGGAGTCATATATGAACTTTGAAAAACCAGAATACAAAATAACAGAATATGTAGAAAATAATAATTATGGAAAATTCGAACTAGAACCATTAGAAAGAGGATTCGGAACAACCCTAGGTAATGCATTAAGAAGGGTAATGTTATCAAGTATGCCAGGTAGTGCCATTGTGGCTGTCAAAATCGATGGCGTTATGCACGAATTCCAAACAATGGATGGCGTAGTAGAAGACGTAACAGCTATCATTTTAAACTTAAAAGGAATTGTTATAAAAAACCATTCAGACGAAGTAAAAGTTGCTAAACTTTCAGTTCATGAAGAAAGAGAAGTAACAGCTGCCGACATCGAATGTGACCCAGATATAGAAATAATAAACCCAGATAAATTAATTGCCACTTTAGCAAAAGGTGGAAAATTAGATATGGAATTTATAATTGCTAACGGAAGAGGCACAGCATTATCAACCGAAAACAAAAAATACACCATCGATAATAAAGTTGGCTATATTCCAATTGATGCATTATATTCACCAATCGAAAGAATTAATTTCTATGTCGATAATGCCCGTGTCGGACAAGACGCTTCTTATGATAAATTAATCATGGAAGTAGAAACAAATGGTTCTATTAGACCAGAAGAAGCCATGGCACTAGGTGCTAAAATATTAATTGAACACTTAAACATAGTAACAAACTTAAGTGAAATAGCTGATATGACAGGTATTATGAATGCTAAACAAGAGGATAGTAAACTTAAGAAACTAGAAACCTCAATTGATGATTTAGATTTCTCAGTAAGAGCTTACAATTGTCTTAAAAGAGCAAACATCAATACATTAGGCGATTTAACAGAAAAAACAGAATTAGAAATGATGAAAATACGTAATTTAGGTAAAAAATCTTTAAAAGAAGTCATGGACAAAATTAAAGATATGGGACTTAAATTCCGCGATGAAGATTAGTAAGGAGGAATATTATGGCTTATAGAAAACTAGGACGTGATAATAAACATAGAAGAAGTATGCTTGCCAATCTAACTAGAGATATTATCAATAATGAAAAAATAGTTACAACCGAAACAAGAGCCAAAGAAGCTCGTAAATTCGTTGATAAAATGATTTCATATGGTAAAGATGGGTCACTAGTTGCTAGAAGAAAAGCATTAGCATTCTTACAAAATGATAAAGAAACCGTTAAAAAAGTATTTGATGAGTTAGCACCAAGATACGCCAAAAGAAACGGTGGATATACTAGAATCCTAAAATTAGATGAACGTAAAGGCGACGATGCTTTAATGGTTCAAATTGAACTTGTAGAAGGAGATGCAAAATAAGCATTTCTTTTTTTCTAAAAAAAAAGGTTACACACCTATTTTAATGAAGATAAATCAATTGTATTCGCAATATCCGTTAAATCAAACTCTTCCATTAATAATTTTAATTCTTGGTCCGTCATTGATACATTGTTAAAATAGTAAGAGTAAAATTTATTTTTGTTTGTTGTTTGATAGTTACGTTCATCATGAATCCTTTTATTATCAGCACCAATTTGAAGTTCATAATTCGCAAGGGTTACACCAGTATTTAAATTTGCAAGATTAGGAGTAGTTTTATTTACTGTTGTTTGTTTTGTATCTTTATTTATTAAAATATAGCCATTGTTATTGGTACCATAGGTGGCAATAAAAGTATAATGACCATTAGTTAGATTGGAAATGGTTGTTCTTGTCTCACTACCTCCCACATCGAAATTCAAATCTGTATTATGGGTGTAGAGAAAGAAACCATTACCTACAGTTGTCCTTATCATCATTAGGCTTTCAATATCTTCTACACTGTCAGAGCCTGAAAAATAAATATAAACATCTAGAGCCACTGTCAAACCATTTTGATAATCTCCGTTTGGTACAGAAACGACTAAATTACTGGTATTTTCATGAGAACCATTGAAACTAATACTTTCATCTTCATTTTCTGTAAATTCGGCACCATTTATATAAGTGTTATTATAGTTTAAAATGTTATTAAATTTTATTACTTTTGTAGGGTCAATATCTTGTTTGCTTACATTACCTTT
>CAZZCM010000026.1:0-11263 GCA_964652445.1 uncultured Muribaculaceae bacterium
TTTTTAAACTAAATCAAGTTTTACATTTTTTAGCATCACTATTTCAGATACATTATTATTTCCATTAACCAAAGCAAAGATATAAGCAATACCCACTTTGCCACGACCAATTACGCATATTTTATTCATAATTTTGCCTTTCCTAATCCAAATTTACCGCTTCCATAATAGTATGCCTAATATGCGAATTTTCATCACTACTATAATCACTGCTATTTAAAAATCTCTCACTATCTTCTTTAGCCTGTAAAAGCAAATTATAATCCCTTTTAATATCAGCTATCTTAAAATTCATATCACCACTTTGTCTAAAACCAAATAAATCACCACTACCACGAAGTAGAAAATCTTCCTCACTAACCTTAAAGCCATCATTAGTATGCGTAAGTACTCCAAGTCTCTTAGTTTCTTTGTCACTAATCAAAATACAATAACAATCTAAATCATTACGACCAACGCGACCTCTTAATTGATGCAAAGCCGATAAGCCAAAACGATAACTATCAAAAATAACAATCATCGTCGCATTCGCAACATCAACCCCAACCTCAATAACTGTTGTACTAATTAAAATTTGCGTATCACCTTTCTTAAACTTGTCCATAACCTCGTCTTTTTCACTAGATTTCATCTTCCCATGTAAAACATCAACCTTTGCCACCTTGCCAAAAGCCTTATTCATTTTTTCCGCAAGTTCATAAACATTTTCCATATCCATAGTTTCGCTTTCTTCCACTAAAGGCGCAATAACATAAATTTGGTGACCCTTCTTAATCTCATCAAGCATCATATATAAAACATCTTTTATTTCCTTATTCGATTTCAAAATAGTTTTAACTGGTTTGCGTCCATTAGGCATTGTTCTAATACTTGAAATATCCATATCACCATAAAGGGTTAAAGCATAAGTCCTCGGAATTGGCGTCGCACTCATATACAAAATATCTGGAGTTATTCCCTTATTTTTCAAATTACCTCTCTGATTAACCCCAAAACGATGTTGCTCATCAGTAATAACCAAACCTAAATTTTTATAAATAACATCATCACTAATAAGAGCATGCGTTCCAATAATAATATCTATCTCTCCACTGCTAATTCCTGCCAAAGCTTCTCTACGCTCTTTAGCTTTCATTTTCCCTGTAAGCAAGGCTACTTTAAGATTAGGTAAAATCTTCTTAATATTATTATAATGTTGTAAAGCTAATATTTCCGTTGGAGCCATCAAAGCACCTTGATAACCACCTAAATAATTAATATATAAACTAATAAATGAAACAATCGTTTTTCCACTTCCGACATCACCTTGAAGTAACCTGTTCATTCTTTTAGGTAAAGTCAAATCGCGATAAATATCCCCCACACTTTTTACCTGGTCACTAGTTAGATCAAACGGTAATTCTGAAATAAACTCTGTAACCTTATCATAAGAAACTTCTCTTTTTAAACCATCATTACGACTATTATTAGATTTTAAATAATTCATTTTCAGCATAAAAAGAAATAATTCTTCATACTTAAGCTTCCTCATTGCTTCTTCAACCACCGAAATATCATGAGGATTATGGACTAAATAAACCGCTCTATCTTTATCCATAAAATGATATCTTTCATTCAAACTAGAAGGAATATAATCCAAAATTTTTTCCTTACCAATAATCGAATTAATAACCTTATTAATTTTCTTGCTATTTAACCTATAAGAAGAATGATAAACTGGTGTAATAACTGTACCTTTTAATAATCCTAATTTAACATCACTTGCTGTAATAGAATTATGTTTCATGTCATACTTACCAATAACCGTTATCTCTTTACCCACCACTAAATTATTTTTTAAAAAAGCTCTATTAAAAATAACCACATTCATAATCTTAGATCCTGTATTAATTCTAAAAGACATCTTATTTAATTTCCTAGAAATATAATAAACATTTGGCGTATTTTCACATATTCCATCTACTATAACCTTATCGCCATCTAAAGCCGTACTCATATCCGTTTTTTCCAAAACCTCATATCTAAATGGATAATAACTATATAAATCCTCGGTTGTATAAATACCTAAATTATTAAAATCACGAACAGTATTAACACCAATTCCTTTTATTTCCTTTAAATCTCTCATCAAATCACCTTTTTTCTATTTTTTTCGTATTTTAACTTGACATATTTTCATTTTGTGATAATATATATATCACCAATTCAATTTATATTGGATTGGCGCTAGTGTAAACTAGCCAGCCCCTTTTTATTCTTTTATTTGAACAGGTCCTTTCAGGGGGTACCTGTTCTTTTTGTTACTTAAATTATAACACGTTTTCATAATGAATAATAACAAAAGAAATAGATTACACACAGGTTTACAATTATTTAAATATAAACTATCCACCATCACTTGTTTACCCCTAATTTCATATATCATACGTCTTCTTTAATTATAATTTCATTCCTTTCATAAAATCAATTTTACCCCTTTCAAATATATGTTACGATATTTATACCCCAATTTCCTTTTTTTTTCAAAAAAAAGAAAAATAAGTTAAACTCTATTCTTCTTCGCTAAGTTTTTTGTAATATTCAAATCGTTTAATCGCATTTTTCTTATTCTCATCAAGTAATTCTTTAGCCTTATCAGGATTAACTGACTTAAGCATCGTATATCTCGTTTGACGATTTAAAAAGTCATCATATAAATCAAAATTAGGATTCTTACCATCTAAAACAAGTTTTCCGTTATATCTAAAAGTCGGAAAGTAACCACATTTTGTAGCCAAAGCCTCCATATTCACACTTTCACTCATTCCCCCTTTAATACCATGAGAAATGCAAGGTGTATAAGCAATAATGATTGAAGGTCCCTCATGTTTATTAGCTTCCTCAAAAGCTTTAATAACCTGCATCATATTAGCTCCTAAACTAACCTGCGCTACATAGACATTTGGATAACTCATCGCAATACGCGCTAAATCCTTTCGATTATTTTTTTTACCAGTCGCCGCAAACCGTGCAACCGCACCTTTAGGCGTTGCCTTTGAAGACTGACCACCAGTATTTGAATACACCTGACTATCCAAAACTAAAATATTAATATTATCACCACTAGAAAGTACATGATCAATTCCACCAAAGCCAATATCATAAGCCCAGCCATCACCACCGACAGCCCAAACACTTCTAGAAACAATATATTCCTTTAAACTTTCAAGGCATGGATGCTTATCATAATCAATACTATCATAAACTTCCTTAGTTATTTTATAATCATTATAATTAGAAAGCCACTTATCAAATAACTCATCATCATAACCTTCCATATAATTTCTAATTCTATTACGTGCAGTTTCATATCCAACAAGCATTCCATATCCAAATTCTGCATTATCCTCAAACAAACTATTCGCCCACGGAACACTATAAGGTATATCTGGCATTGATGCTCCATAAATAGAAGAACATCCAGTCGCATTTGCAATCATTAAATTATCACCAAACATCTGTGTAAGTAACTTAATATAAGCTGTTTCCCCACAACCTGCACACGCTCCATGAAAAGCAAATTTCGGTTTTCTAAACTGTGTCCCTTTAATAGTATTAGAATAAACACTACTCTTTTCACTAACATTATTAACTAAATAATCAAATTCAAAATCGGATGCAAACTTATGAAATGACAAAGCCTTCTCACCCTTTTTGCCTGGACAAGTTTTAATACAAACCCCACAACCAGTACAATTTTCCTTTGAAATACCAATAATAAAGTAATGATTAGGAATTCCTATAGCTGGCAAACATTTCTCCTTAATACTTAAAGGAACCCTTTCATACTCTTCACTATTCAGTAAAAATGGTCTAATAACACCATGTGGACATACAAATGAACACATCCCACATTGAATACAATTCTCATTTAACCATTTAGGAACAATATCACTAAGTACCCTACCATTAGGCTTTGTATGAAATACCGTTCCATCTTCCATCCCTTTAAAATCAGAAACTTTAAGTTCATTTCCCTTACGATGACTAATAGCCTTATAAATGCTAGAAGTATCTATATTAAGTTTACTAACTTCGTCATCCAAAACAAGCTCCTTTAAATAAGCATCAGCTTCAGTCACTCCCAAAATATTTGCCTTTACAATGTCCATACTTTTAACCGCAAACTTTTTATTAATAATTTCCTTAACTACAGATATTCCTTTTTCATAATCAAACAAATGAGAAACCTTTAAAACAACACTAGCCATAATCATACTTATCTTATTTCCAAGCCCACATTTACGTGCCAGTTCATAAGCATTAATCGTATATACCTTAACATTTTTATCTTTAAGTATTTTCTTATAAGGACCTAATAACTCATTAACCGCTGAGTCAGTCTTAATAGTATTAAGAATTAAAATTCCATTATCCTTAATATGACTAATCATATCAAACTCTTTTAAATAAGTATCCTTTGTAATCATCACCAAATTAGGGTTAGATACAAAATAAGCTTTTCTAATTCCATTAGGCGAAAATCTTAAATGACTAGCCGTTACCCCACCAGACTTCTTAGAATCATATTCAAAATAACCTTGAACATACATATCACTATGATCACCAGCAATTTCAAGCAAAGTCTTAGCCGTACTTACAGTTCCATCACTACCATAACCATAAAGCAAAAACTCCAAAGTATTATCTGATATTTCTAAATCCGAATAAGCCAAACTTAAATTAGTAACATCGTCATCAATACCAATGGTAAAATTATTGTTAAGCTGATCTAAACTATCAAAAATTGCCTTAATCATTCCTGGAGTAGTATCTTTACTTGATAATCCATAACGTCCACCAACAACTGTAATATTTTTATTTTTAAGAGCATTTACAATATCCAAGTAAAGTGGCTCCCCATTACTACCTGCTTCTTTAGTGCGGTCCAAAACAGCTACTTTAGAAACACTTTCTGGTAAAACATCAAGTAAATGTTTCACACTAAAAGGTCTATATAAATGAACTTCGATTAAACCGATTTCACCACCTAAATAATCAATAGTTTCCTTAATCGTCTCACAAACAGAACCCATAGCCACAATAACTTTCGTCGCATTTTCACTACCATAATAATTAAAAGGTTTATAATTAGTTCCTGCCTTTTCATTAATTTTATTCATATATTGAACAACAACATCGACCGCATTATCATAAAATAAATTACGTGATTCCGTTACTTGAAAATATACATCGCCATTTTGATTAGTGCCTCTAGTAACTGGTTTACTTGGATTTAAAGCTCTGTTTCTAAATTTTTTTAAAGCACCCATATCTAATAATCCATCAAGCTCATAATCCTCAAAAATATCAATTTTGTTAAACTCATGACTAGTTCTAAAACCATCAAAAAAATGTAAAAAAGGAAGCGATGACTTAATAGCTGATAAATGACTAATTAATCCTAAATAATAGGCATCTTGAACGCTAGAAGATGCAAGCATACAAAAACCCGTAGATCTAGTCGCATAAACATCTTGATGATCACCAAAAATACTTAAAGCATGCGTCGCCAAAGAACGTGCCGCTACATGAATTACACACGGAAGCATCTCACCCGCAATCTTATACATATTAGGTATCATCAAAAGTAAACCTTGGCTAGCTGTATAAGTACTAGTTAAAAGTCCAGCCTGCAAGCTACCATGAACCATTCCAATAGCTCCAGCTTCACTTTGCATTTCTACAACCTTAACAGTATCATTAAAAATATTCTTCTTTCCCTTTGAAGCCCATGCATCAATACTTTCTGGCATCGGACTAGAAGGTGTAATCGGATAAATTCCAGCAACTTCCGTAAACATATAAGAAGCATATGCACATGCTCCATTACCATCAACCGTTATTTTCTTCATATAATCCTCCTATTTTGTACAAATTTCCTCTTCAGAACCATAAACAACTTCATAATTATAATCACTGCCAGTAGTCGAAGTAATAATCACCTTAGTATCACTAGAGTATTCCTCATTAGTCATCGGGCTTTTAAGTCCATCTTCCACATAAGCAGTCCCACCATTTTGAAGTTCCGAAAAAGTAACCTCTTTTGACCCACCAGCACTAGGCAAACTAGAAGCATTATCAATTGACCACGCTTTTGCTCCTTCAATAATATTCTTTTCCTGAGCCAAACATGTTTCATACCGACTATTTTTAATACTTCTATCAACAGTTGTCGTCACAACAACCGCAATAATACCAATCACTACAATAACACCTAATAATTCAGCTAATGTAAAACCATCTTTCTTTTCCATAAATAGTCCTTTTAAATTTTCAATCTTCTCTAAATAATCTTTACTATCCGTAATATAAGAACCAGACACCAATATATCAGCTTTGTCCAATAAAGATGCCGTTTTGTCATTAATTCCCCCATCAACTTCAATTAAATAATTAAGATTATTCTTCTTACGATATAAATCAAGTTCATTAATTTTGTCAGTCACATCAATAAAAGCTTGCCCACCTTTTCCAGGAACAACCGACATTACCAAAACCATATCAATATATTCCAAATAAGGAATAACCTCACTAACCAAAGTATCTGGATTTAAAGCAAGCCCAACCTTAATACCCTTAGTTTTAATATAATTTATAATCTCCATCACATTATTAGTAGCTTCAACATGAAAAGTTAAAAACAAAGGATTAATCTCGCTATATAAATCAATATATTTCTTAAGCTCTGTCACCATCAAATGAACATCTTTTGGTTTTTGTACATCAAAACCGAGTAAAGACGGAGTTTTACTTTCTGTAAAATTTCCGTCCATCACATCATAATGCATATAATCGGTATATTTATCTAATTCTAAAATTTTATCTTCCTTATCTTGAATCTTAAGGAAAGAAGCCGATATTTTCATTATCTCACCCCTTAGTTATAAAACTTATATAATTATCGTAAC
This sequence comes from uncultured Muribaculaceae bacterium, assembly GCA_964652445.1. GTDB lineage: Bacteria > Bacillota_I > Bacilli_A > RF39 > UBA660 > Coprosoma. The sequence continues at coordinate 6,951 of CAZZCM010000026.1, forward strand.
GAGACTGAAGTATCGTCCCATCTTTGACTTTATCTTTAATAATGCATTCATCTTCTTTATAATGCATACAATCTTTGTATTTACACATACATCTATAATCATTAAAATCGTTAAAATTATCCCTAATATCGCTAGGTGTCATTTCACCAAAATTCAAAGCCGAAAAGCCCGGTGTATCAGCTACTAAACCATCAAACACCTTAAGTAACGAAGTATGCCTGGTTGTATGCTTACCACGATTTAAAGCCAAAGATATTTCGCTCGTTTTAATATTAAGCGATTTATCAAGTCGATTAAGCAAAGTACTTTTGCCAGCTCCACTTTGACCAGTAAAAACACTTACCTTGTCCTTAAAAATTTTCTTAATTTTATTAATTTCATCATTCATATAAACATCATAATAACGTTTATAATAATTAAAATATTTTTTAAAATTTTTAAGTTCATCTTTATTAAGCAAATCCGCTTTCGTAAAAACAATAATTGGTTTAATCCTATTAAATTCTATAATACAAAGTAACTTATCAAGTAAATTAGTATCAAAATTAGGACATTTCAAACTAGCAATAATCACCGCTTGATCAATATTACAAATACTAGGTCTTGCAAGTTCATTTTTTCGCGGTAAAACCTCTAAAATATAATTATTATCTTTATCAAAATTTACAAAGTCACCAACTAGAGGTGTAACCTTCATATTACGAAACTTACCTCTAGCCTTACACTCGTAAATCATATCATCAACCAAAACCGTATAACTATTACTAATTTGTTTAATAATTCGGCCTTTAATACTATTCATTAGTTTCCTCAGAATCAGTCGATGTATTATTGACAATCGTAATCTTCAAAGTCGCTCCAGCTTGGACCTTACTACCAGCCGCTTGATTTTGATAAATTACCGTGCCTTCTTTTTTACTCGCATCACTTTGATAGCCAATTTCTAATTCAACATCATTTTTCGCACAGAAAGTTCTCACCGTGTCTTCAGTTGCTGCCTCTTTAACAAAATCTGGATAAGTTTCATAAATATTAGGAATAGTTAAAACAATAGTATCGCCCTTTCCTAATTTCTCCCCAGGCTCTACATCTTGATCTAAAACAACATTCTCCTCAGTATCATCGCTTTTAGCAACATCTTTCGTTTCTGTTTCAACCGTAATTCCCGCAGCTTCTAATTTAGCCTTAACTTCATAATAATTTTCACCAGTGTAATCTTCAATTTTTATCTTCTTACTACCACTAGAAACAATCAAAGTAATTTTGCTTCCTTTCTTAATTGTTCTACCCGCTTCAGGATCGGTTTCAATAACCTTTCCGCTCTTAATATCATCACTAGCCTTTTTCTTCGTTTTATTAGCTACAACAAAGCCTTCGTCTTCCAAAGTTCTTTCCGCTTGCGAGACCGTCATATCAGAAACATCAGGCACTTCTACTGACGGTTTAGAAATAAAGGAAGGATAAATAACAAACACAAATAACAAAACAAATACTAAAGCACAAGCCACACCAATTAAAATTTTAGTTGCTTTATTAAGTTTCTTATTCTTTTTATCATCTTCATCTGAGTTACGATTACTTCTTTTTCCCTTAACAGGCATTTTATCGTCATCATCAAAATTACTCTCAGGATATTCATAAACAACCCTAGACTCATCAAAACGATCCCTATCCAAAGCTGTTTCCAAATCCTTATGCATATCACTGACAGACTCATATCTATTTTTAGGATTTTTCGCACAAGCCCTTAAAATAATATTTTCAATTGACTGCGGAATATCTGGATTAACAGCCGTTATATCAGGAATCCTCTCACGCATTTGTTTAATTGCTACCTCGACTGGACTATCACCCTTAAAAGGCACTTTACCAACAACTAATTCATACATCAAAATTCCTAAAGAATATATATCACTTTTAGTCGTTGTGACATTACCATTAGCTTGTTCCGGCGGTAAATAATAAACTGTTCCCATCACACTATTAGTTTGTGTTAAATCATTACTATTAAGTTGAGCTGCAATACCAAAATCCATGACCTTAACACGACCATCTTCTAAAATAATAACATTTTGTGGTTTAATATCACGGTGAATTATATAACTTTCATGAGCACATTCAATTGCCGAAGTTAATTGAAGCATAATATCAACAACTTCCGGTAAAGTTAAAGCCCCTCTTTTCTTAATTAAGCTTTTCAACGTTTTTCCATCAACATATTCCATAACGATAAAATACTTACCATCGTCCTCACCAACATCATAAACTTCTACAATATTAGGATGATTTAAAGAACTTGCAGCAATCGCTTCCCTTTGAAATCTTCTTACAAATTTTTCATCTTCGGCTAGGTCACCTCTTAAGACTTTAACCGCCACCTTACGGTCTAATATTAAATCATAAGCTAAATAAACATTAGCCATTCCGCCTTCACCAATAGAACGAATTATCTCATAACGATCATTAATCTTTTGTCCTTTACTTATCATCATTTAGCCTCCTTTACCAAATAAGCAACTGATATATTGTCCGTCCCCCCACGATTATTACTTTTTAAAATTAACTTTTCTAACTTTTCATCAAGTGTTAAATTACTATCAAGCACTTTCTCAATCTGTTCAACCTCAAGCATATTAGTAAGTCCATCGCTACACAAGAATATTCCATCAATTTCGGTTTCCACATCAAAGATATCCATTTCCACATTCATATTAGCGCCCAAAGCTCTCATTAAAACATTTTTTCGTGGATGATTCTTAGCTTCTTCTGGTGTCAATTCCCCAGACTTAACTAACAAATTAACTAACGTATGATCAGTAGTTATTTTATATAATTTCTTTTCTTTAAGCACAAATCCTGAAGAATCACCAATATTTCCAAATAACAAGAAATCTTTAGTTAATAAAGCCAGTACTATTGTCGTCCCCATACCAGCACTTTCTGGATTTTCACTCGTATACTTATATAAAAGCATATTAGCTTCACTAACAATTTCTTTAATAAAGCCAATTGCATCTTCCTTATTCCCAACACTACTTGTACTCATAAAGCGTTTACCAATATTAGTAATCGCAATTGATGAGGCAACCTCACCATCCTTATGACCACCCATACCGTCAGCTACAGCCATCAAAATTTCGCCTGAACTATTTTTAACAATTGTTACACTGTCTTCATTATGGTCTCTAACCTTACCTGGATCAGTTAAATAAGAATATTCCATTATTTTTCCTCCTGACTTGCTCTAAGTTGGCCACATGCTGCACTAACCTCAGAGCCAAATTCTCGTCTTACAGTTACATTTATTTTATTTTTCTTAAGCACATCGTAAAATTTCATTACCTTATCATTACCAGTTTTCTTAAAATAAATATGACTAGTTTCATTATAAGGAATCAAATTAACATAAGCATTAAGTCCTTTAAGTAAGCTCGCTAGTTCCAAAGCACACTCTTCACTATCATTAATATCTTTAAGCATAATATACTCAAAAGTAACCCGTCTATTAGTTTTTTGAATATAATACTTAACACTTTTTATAACATCATCAAGTTTATAAACTTTATTTATTTTCATAAGTTTGCTTCTAAGTTCATCATTAGGAGCATGCAGACTAATAGCTAAATTAACTTGTAATTTGTTATCCGCAAATTCATAAATCTTCGGAACAATCCCACAAGTAGAAACCGTAATATGCCTAGCCCCAATATCAATTCCTTTACTACTATTAATAATATTTATAAATTTCATGATATTATCATAATTATCAAACGGCTCACCAATTCCCATCAAAACCACATGTGATATCCGCAAATTCAAATCCTCTTCGACCAATAAAATTTGCCCCACCATTTCCGCAGTTTCTAAATTCCGTTTTTTCTTAAGCCTGCCGCTTTCACAAAACACACATCCCATATTACAGCCAACTTGTGTTGATACACATAAACTATTGCCATAATCGTGAACCATCAAAACAGCTTCGACAAAATTACCATCTGATAATTCAAATAAATACTTATAAACATCTTTTCCACTTTGTTTTCTAACTATGGTGGGCTTGCTTATCTCAAAATCTTCCTTTAATTTCAAAATAACATTTTTTTTAATATTAGTCATTTCATCAAAAGATGAAACTCTTTTTTTATAAAGCCAATCATATATTTGAACCGCTTTAAATTTCTTTTCACCTAAATTAATAAAATAATTTTCTAACTCTTCTAATGTTTGTCCATATATCAACATATTCCCACCTTATTTCATTATATCAAAAAAACAAAGAAAATAATAGAATTTCCTTTGCTTAAATAAAAAAA
>CAZZCM010000027.1:0-6341 GCA_964652445.1 uncultured Muribaculaceae bacterium
TTCTTTCTTACCTTTCAAAAAGCCAGTTAAGAAAGTAAGTACATTAAACACAATAAAGAATAATAATAACACAACAACATCTTTAACAAGAAATTCGCTATTAATACTTACAAACGATTCCCTTAATAAATCAACAGAATAAGTCATCGGCATATAAGGGTAAATCGCTTGGTATAATCCCGGCTCAGTTTGAATAGGGAATGTTCCTCCACAAGCCGCTAGTTGCATTACCAAAAACACAAGCGATAAGAATTTACCAACATCTTGGAAATTAAAGAACAAGAACATAATAACCGCTAAAAACGAACCAGAAATAAGAATACACGATCCATAAAATAAGAATATATTTGTAACCTCAAAACCTAAAGCAGCTTTCAATATAAATCCCAACACAATAGCCTGAACAACACCAATAAGATTGTAACATAATAAACGTTTTCCGCGGTTTTCACTATTACGACCCAAAAGTTTAAACCTATGGTCAGGATCATAATAAAGACCCATTAAGATTAAAATTCCACCAACCCACAAAGATAAAGACATAAAATATGGAGAAAAGAAAGTACCATAATTATTAACATCACCATAATTATTTTCCTTAATTTTAACAGGTGTTTTCGCATAATCATCTAACCCATCCAATTCAGAAGTTTGCTCACTTATTGACGAAACCTTTTCATCAGTAGCAGCCTTAACAGTTTTAACACCATCAGATAAAGTACTAGTTCCACTAGCCAAAGTAGACATACCATTATCCACCTTATCAATACCATCAGCAATTAAATCAGAACTATAATTCAAACTAGACAAGCCATTATTCAAATCAGAAATACCCGCATAAACATTATTAGAGCCATTTTTCAATTCTTCAAGTCCAGCTTGTAAACTATCAATTCCACCTTTTAATTCATTAAGACTAGACACTTGACTAGCCATCAAATTAATTCCACCATTTATCGTCGCATTACCATTAACTAAATTAGTAACTCCACCTTTCAATTGTTGTAAGCCACTATAACCAGTTGAATCAACAGTCATATATCCCTTAGCCACAGTATAAGCCCCATTCAAATAAGGTTTTGCCGTACAATCAGCCGTAGAACAATAAGCAATAATCGCCTGATAAGCACTAGTTGTATCATCAATCATCTTTAAAGCCTTAGTCTGATAATCATTTAACCCTGTTGTAAAACTATTACTACCAGATGCCAGATCATTAACTTTACTAACCAAAGTACCCAAATCATCAGTTTTCTCTTTTAATGTAGTAACCCCATTATAAGCAGATTCAATACCATCATTTAAATCACCATAAGCATTATACAAAGTACTTGCTCCACTAGCCAATTTCTCTACCCCATTATTAAAAGACATATAATTAGTAGATAAAGCACTAATCCCACCTTTTAATTCTTCAGCCCCACTATTTAAAGAAGTAGAGCCTTCATACATAGTCCCAAGCGCATCACTAATTTGTAAAGTCTGTTCAGGAACACTTTGCAAATTATCAACTAACTCAAACACAATTTCCTTATCCACATTTGACTGCAATTCAGCTTGAATTTGACTAACTGCCGAAGAAATAATCTGTGAAGCCAAATAATTTGTCTTACTATTTGTTTTAAACGTAAGCGACACAGGTTTCCTATCCTTACTGGCCGCATTATTTAAATCATTAGTAAAATTCTTTGGAATCTCAATAACCGCATAATAATCTTTATCAATTAAACCATTATCAGCTTTTTCCTTTGAAACAACTTCAAAATCAAACGATCCATTGTCCTTAAGATTATCAATTAATTCCTCACCTTTACAATTTTCCTCACATTCATCCAAATTAACTAAAGCAACTGGAACCTTATCCAATTCATTATAAGGATCCCAAAACCCTTTTAAATAAACAAAACTATAAATTACTGGTAAAATAACAATACCCAAAATGACCAGCAATTTCATCATTTGAGTATCACGTTTCATCTTTTTCATACCATATCCCCCTAACTAAATAAACCATTCTGCAAAAAATTAAGAACCCTATCCGCAACCTCATGCTTATCTAATGGTTTATCCCACTCAAACATAAGTGCAATATATACTTTATAAATAATAAAAGCCGTAATATCAGTATCACAATTTTTAATATGACCCTCACTAATAGCGTTTTCTAATTTAATTTTAATTTCATTAATAAATGCATTATCCACAATATCAATACATTCATCCGCAAATTTCAACTTTGCTTTACTACTTTCTTTGTAAAAAGCATTTAGCAACTTAGAATTAGTTCGGTATTCAATAAGCATCATAATTATTTCATGAATTTTTAAAGTAAAACAAATATCCTTTTTATCTATTACTTCAGCCCTTTTTCGCATTTCATCAAGCTCTTCATATAAGAAAAACTTAATTAAATCATTCTTATCCTTAAAATAAGTATAAATAGTTCTTTTCGTAACGCCAGATACACTAGCTATTTCATCCATACTAACTTTTTGATAACCACGTTCACTAAATAATTCCCTAGCCGTATTTATAACTTGCTCTTTCTTACTCATATCCACCTCACAAAGTATACTAACCATTCAAAAAAGTATACCAAAATAGTATATGCGAAAAAATGACAAAAGTCAACATAAAACAACAATTTTTATAATAAACCGTTAAATACAACAAAAAGGTAATATAATCCTAAAATAGCCAATAAATTGTCAACTAATCTTCCTCGTATACTTACATTTAGGATAATTATTACATCCATAAAACTTTCCATACTTACCATCACGCTCCACCAAGACACCTTTACATCTTGGACAATACAAAATATCATTCATGACTTTTATATTATCATTTTCTAACAAAAGCTCCTCCACAAACTTAGAAGGCCTTCGCTTATTCACCAATAAATAATTACAATTCTTCGTCCGTGTCATCGCCACATAAAAAAGTCGTCTTTCCTCAGCATACAAATAACCATCATAATCCTTTTTCACAAATTTAAGTAAATCATCATCAACAAGTTTATTAGGAAAACCATTAATACAATCTTCTAAATTAACAATAACCACATTGTCCGCCTCAAGTCCTTTAGACTTGTGAACCGTCATACACTTACCATTTTTAAGGCCTAAAATATCATTATTATTACGTCCTAAAACCAAAAAATCACCATCAATCGCCTCCATAACCTTGTCCCAAACCTCAAAAATATTTTTATCATAATAATAAATATAAATAGGGTATTTCTCATGCTTAGCAGATATAAGCTTCTTATTTATCTGCATCTTATTCTTTAAAATAAACTTTCCCATTGTATTCAAAAGTTCCTGTGAATTACGATAAGTTTTTCCCAATTTAAATACCTTAACATATTCAAAATAAGAAGAAAAATTCAAAAACACCTCCAAATTAGTACCCGTAAATTGATATATACTTTGGAAATCATCACCAACCACCATTAATTTTGCTTCAGTTTCAGCTTTAATAACCCTTAACAATTCACACTTAACCAAAGAAGTATCTTGATATTCATCAACAATAATATATTTATACTTTTTAATTCCAAACTGCTTCACCGCCAAAATAGCCTTATTAATCATATCATGAAAATCAATAGAATTATTTTTATCCAAAACATAAGAATACTCTTCAAAAATTTCTTTAGCAATCAAAAGCAATTTCCTATTTCGCTTTTTCTTAAATCGATTCTTCTCCTTATCATTTACCCTTAAAAAAGAATCAAACTCACTAACATCGTAGTTGCACCCCTTAAATAAATTAATAAAAGTCACCATCAACTCCTTTAAACAAAAAATATCCTTAGTCTCCAAAGATAACAACCTATGAAGCTTACGAAAATCACCATCACCAAAATCCAAAAAATCATAATCGGGTAAAATATCCAGTAAATCATATTTTCCCAAAACTTTACCCACAATCAACCATAAAATATTTTTATCCACAATATTAGTAGATAAACCATGACTACGTAATATTTCCATCCCTAATTTATGAAAAGTATAAACCCGCATATCAACCCCATTTTTAAGTAATAATTTCCTAAGATTATTACTAGCCATATTAGTAAAAGAAATACAAAGAATATCATCAGGATTAACCCCACACTTAACCAAATATAAAATACGACCTAATACCGTCAAACTTTTCCCACTTCCAGCCCCAGCAATCACCAAAGTACAATCCTCTTCCGATAAAACAATTTCTCTTTGTGTTTCATCCAAACTATGACCATTAATATTATCCAATAAACATTTATATTCCAGCCCTTTATCCCTTAAATAACGTTCATTTTCCGCAGAAATTTCCTTCATCAACTTTTCCTCACGCTTAAAAAAATTAAACCGTTTTTTCTCCTCTTTTAACTTCTTAATTTTTTCAAAAGTTTGTCGTTTTGAAATATACAAAAAAACCACCTCTATAGTAATATACCCTAAAGGTAGCTCTGTTTCCTTTTTATTTCCGAAAAAAACTCATAAATTTCTACAAACTAACTGTAACTTTACCCAAATTAATAAATATATATATCGCCGTGGCAATAACCCCACTTGCAAATCCAGCTAGTAATGTCATAATAAGCATATTCATAAAACCATTATTATCGCCCAAAATAGAATGTCCATTACTAAGTGTCAGTGTCTTTCCTCTCTCCATATTTTTAGACGAACTATTAGACATCCCCGTTCCCTCAGTTTCATATGTCATTTCACTAACAGTTTGATTCATCGCCTGACCTTCCCGCAATTGAGCCTTCTCAAGTTCCGCCCTTTGTTTCAAAAGTGCAAGCCTCTCTTGCCTAAACTGACTAATTTTACTTTCCTCATCCATTTTAAACACCTTCTTTATTATATCCATAACAATTATAACAAAACTTTTTAATTATTATTAAACAAAAACCAAAATTTTACACATAATTTTACAAAAAAAAGAAGAAATCTTCTATTTAATATACTTAGAGACTTCTTCAAAATCACTTAAATGAAATTTAGTAGTACCAATAATCTGATAATCTTCATGCCCTTTGCCCAAAACAAGTAAAATATCATTATCCTCTAACAAACCAATAGCTTTCTTAATCGCCTCCTTACGATCAGAAATAACCTCAAAATTAGTTGCCTTAAGATCCTTCACAATATCATTTAAAATTTCATTAGGATCCTCAGTTCTTGGATTATCACTAGTAAAAACCACATAGTCACTTTTAGACGTCGCAATTTTTCCCATAAGCGGTCTTTTAGTTCTATCACGGTCACCACCACAACCAACTAAAGTAAAAATCCGACCCTTACAATACTCTCTTACACTATCAATAACATTCTCCACCGCATCAGGTGTATGCGCATAATCAATAATCGCCGAAACCTTACCATTACTAATGATTTGATAACGACCCGTTGGGGCTTCCAAACTAAGAGTTTCCTTAACAACTAAATCCATATCTAAATTAAGTTTGTCACATAAAATATAAGCATTCATATAATTATAAATATTATAAGTTCCCGGAATCGGTAAAACAATTTCCCTAGTTTCGCCATCATGAGTAACCTTAAATACACTATTATGACTATTAAGAACAATATCACTCACTTTATAATCATAATCCCCTAGTCCAAACAAAATATTCTTATTATTTTCCAATACAAAATCCTTTGAATAAGCATCAGTCATATTAATAACCGCATTACCAGATTTTTTAATATTATGGAATAAAATTAACTTCGCCTGCTTATATTCTTCCATCGTATGATGATAATCCAAATGGTCTTGTGTTAAATTAGTAAAACAAGCCATATCAAATTTAAAACCTTCAAGCCTTCTAGTATCCAAAGCTTGGCTAGAAACTTCCATCGCCATCACCGTACAACCATCATTAGACGCCTCTACAAACATCTCATATAAATCATAAATATCAGGAGTTGTATTAGCCAAAGGCCTATTACTTTCTGGCAAGTAAAAACCAATAGTCCCAATATAAGCCGTTCTTACCCCCAAACGATTTAATAACTGATACATAAGAAAAGCACTCGTTGTTTTTCCATTCGTCCCCGTAATACCAACAAGTTTAAGCTTACTAAACTTATCAGCATATAACTCTTTCAAATAATTAGCTAAATACGTCCTCGTATCTGGAACAATAATTGTTTTAACACTATATTCCCCATGCTCAGCAATTATACAAGCAGCCCCATTATCAATCGCATCCTCAATATAATCATGACCATCACGAACTGCCGATTTAATCGCAATAAAAGTATCGCCCTTTTCCACCTTTTTCGAATTAACCTTAAGCATTTTCACCACTCCTCACTTAATTATATGATTTAACC
>CAZZCM010000027.1:6441-10816 GCA_964652445.1 uncultured Muribaculaceae bacterium
TTCGAATTAACCTTAAGCATTTTCACCACTCCTCACTTAATTATATGATTTAACCCAACTTTTGTTTTTTATTTCTCTTTCTTATTACCAACATAATCGCCTTATTAATTAAACCAGATATCAAAACAACAAAGCAATTAAAATAAGAAAGTAATATCATGATTATATAATATAGCCAACTATTATCATAAATGAAAAAGTCATCTTGTACACTATTATAATCCAAAGTAAAACAAATACCAAGCAAAACATAAATCATCAAAACAATCACACTTGTAACAATTACATCACTATTAAATTTGATTGTCCTTTTATATCCCCTAAATTCATATAAAAACATCGCTGTATAAAATATAACCATACAAATACCCATTATTTTAGCATTCATATTAAAAGCAATAATAATCAACACAATTCCTAAAAGTTCTGGTGTCAAAAACACCTTTTTAAAGTTTTTAGTAATTTCCTTAAAACTCCTACCAATCTTAAATTTTTCCTTTTCCAAAACTTTCAAAGTTTTTTGAGACTTCAAAATCAAATAACAAAAATACGTTGACAACGAAATAAAGAAAAATATCATTTCGCACCTCCAAAATAAACATCATACCAAAGTAAAAACATATAAATCGTCCAAACCTTACGACTATTATCCGCCTTCCCCGCACGATGATCATCTAGCAATTTAATAATTTTATCAACCTTAAAAAATTCAGACGCCTTTTCAAACCTAATCTTAATTGCCATATAAACATCATCATCTTTCATCCAAACACGAATAGGTACTGGAAAACCCAACTTTTTCTTATCTGAAACTTTAGATTCTAACTTTTCATGAGCAATGTCCCTAAAAATCTTTTTAGTCTTATACTTATCAACCTTAAATTTCGTCGGTATATGTCTAGCATAATCAATCAACGGTCTATCCAAAAACGGAACACGCACTTCTAACGAATTAGCCATACTCATTTTATCAGCTTTAAGCAAAATATCACCAATAAGCCAAAAATTAAAATCAATATATTGCATCTGCGTAACCGCATCTTTATCCTTTACCTTGTCATAATATTCTTTAGTTAAATCCTTAAAACCATTAGTTTGCCTCTTATTAGCTAAAATTTTACTCACTTCTTTATTATCAAAAATAAAAGCATTTCCAACAAATCTATCCTCTAATTTTTTACCCCGTCTAACTAAAAAATTAAGACCTCTATGACTAGGAAAAATACTAGCCACACCACCTATAAACTTACGAATAGGATATGGAATTTTATAATACCATGGCCAAACAAAAGATTCCTGATAAATATTATAACCACCAAAGATTTCATCCGCACCTTCGCCAGATAAAGAAACCTTAACATTTTCACTAGCTATTTTAGTTACAAAATATAAAGCAATCGCCGATGGATCAGCCAAAGGTTCATCCATATAATACATAATATTAGACAAATTCCCAAAATACTCCTCTTTAGTAATTACCTTATTAATATTTTGCGTTTCAATTTTACTAGATAAATCCTCCGCATAACTAATTTCACTATATTTTTCATCATTAAACCCCACCGTAAACGTTTTATCCACATCACTACTAGCCGCAATATACGAAGAATCAACCCCACTAGATAAGAAAGAACCAACCTCAACATCACTAATTTTATGAGCCTTAACTGAATCTTCTAAATGTTCCTTAACACCCTCAACCCACTCATCATAAGTTTTAGAATCATCAGCCTCAAAATTAAGTTCATAATAACGTTTAACCTCAAGCTCACCATTTTTATACTTCAAATAATGACCAGGCATCAATTTATAAACATTCTTAAAGAAAGTTTCTTCACCAACACTATATTGAAAAGTCAAATAATACTCCAGCATTTTCTCATTTAATTCCCTTTTAAAATTCGGATGAATTAAAAAGCTTTTAATTTCAGAACCAAAAAAGAAAGTATCACCCATCAAAGCATAGTAAAAAGGTTTAATACCATAAAAATCCCTAGCGGCAAATATTTCCTTAGTTTTAACATCATAAATTACAAAAGCAAACATTCCACGAAGCTTATCCAAAATACCTTCACTATACTCTTCATATCCATGAATCAAAACTTCCGTATCCGTATTCGTACTAAATTGATGGCCCTTTTCCATTAAATCTTCTCTTAATTCTTTAAAGTTATAAATTTCACCATTAAAAATAATAATTTTAGTTTTATCCTCATTATAAATAGGTTGCGAACCATTATTTAAATCAATAATCGATAAACGGCGAAAACCAAGAGCCACATTTTCATCAGTATAATAACCTTCTGAATCTGGTCCCCGATGGGCAATTAAATCAGCCATTTTTTTAATATTCTCTTTTTTATCAGCTTCCTTATTTACATAACCAACAAATCCACACATATAACTTTCTCCTTTAGCTTTTTCCATATATAATTTTACCACATAAACTAAAGTTATACAAGCAAAACAAAAGACGCATAAAGCGTCCTAAAATCTACTAACAACAAAAGTTTTCGTAAGTAAATCCTTAAATGTTTGTTTCCTAGGCATTACAAAAGCCAGCAAAGTCCCAAATGGCAAAATTAATAACTCAAGAAAACAAGAAATAAATCTAAATAAACATCTAAAAAATCCAGGTTTTTCTCCATCCATTTTTACCACTTTAAGTTTCATAATAGATTTTCCAATACTCGCCCCACTACGATATTCCATATATGGAAAATAAAACACAATAATCACTATCATAATAATAGGTAAAATCTCAAGAATCGTACTTCCTGTTTCAGTACCCCAGCCAGCCACGAAATCAGATAAATAACAAAATAAATAATAAATCGCATACAAAATAACCACATCAATTATAAAGGCCACAAATCTTACAAATAAATGAGCATAACTAAAACCATTATATTTTTCATCAGTTACCCGATTAAGCACAAAAGTATGTGAAGCCATATCACCGAGAGACTGTTTTTTCTTCGTAAAAATTATCATCAAAGTTCCAATACCCAAAGTTAAAACATTTAAAATTCTTAAAAAATTCCTCTTAAAAGATAACCCAAAAGTCATTGGAGACTCTAAATCATCAACAACCTCTATGCCTACAAACCTCTCACCCAACGTCGCCATCGATTTAGAGCATTGCATAAATACACAATATAAAAAATAAATAATAGGTAAAAATAAATAAGGAATAATAATTATTAAAAAATCATTAACAGTTAAACCACTTAAAGAAAAATCACCAAAAGAAGGCATGACAAAATATAAATATATACCTTCGACAACAACAAATAAAATCGAAAGAAATAACATGTCAATACCATTAGCCGCCATTCTTTTAATAAAGCCAGCATACTTCGGAATCACAATATTAAGCTCTTCTTCATACTGCTTAAAAAAACCATTTAACTTCGTTAAATCATAATTACAATATGGGCATCTTTTTGAACTCGCATCAACCATCCGTCCACAATTAGGACAACCTCTCTCCATAAACACACCATCCTATTTTAATTATAACAAAATTACAAGATAAACAAAAGCCTAAATCATATTTAAGCTTGTTTAATTTTATTAATATAACTATTTATTTTTACATACCAATTAGGATTAGCAGCATACTTCTTATTCATAAGTTCTGGAGTGTTTAACCCCTTATCATAATATTTCTCCTTTAAATTAACCACGAAAGATTTTATACCTTCCTCTAAAGAATTAAAAGAAATAAGGCTACCATTGGACATCATTCCACCAACATTATTTTTATTTTTAACAGCCGAACTACAACTACTATAACACCCAGTTTCATGTAACACAATCGCCACTGCCAAATATGGATCAACCCCATTTTCAATCGTGTATTTAGCAAATAAATTGCCAGTACCACTTAAATCAGATTTTAAAGACTTATCCAATTTAGCCACCAATTGTTCCATCGTTAAATTATCAAAGACAATTGGTTGAGTAACAACAGTATTAGTCACTACTGGATCCGCTGCTTTTTCTTCCACTACCGACTTAACCTCAGCCACTACAGGTGTAGCAATTGCTAAATCAACTTTAGTAGCTTCCTCAATTTCATTAGTCTTTTCAATAGTCTTCGTCGTTCTTGCTAAACCCTCTTGTTTCTCAGTTTCATAAGTTTTTTCACCAGCAAAATCCATCGTAAACAAATGCGGAACTATAAAAGCCACTAATAAACCAAAGGCTAAAACAATATATACCATAATAGTAGGTTTCATTTACATCTCTCCTATGTTCATTTACCATTTTACCATAGTATAAGCCACTAGTCAAATTGACAAAAACATCATTTAAGCCTTATTTTACAAAAAATAAAAGCTAAGCAGCTTTTATTTCATTTATGTAAGCA
>CAZZCM010000028.1:0-5975 GCA_964652445.1 uncultured Muribaculaceae bacterium
TTTCATTCATTGCAAAGTTATTATTTAAAATATTTTGTCTATCTATTTTTGAATTTGTTAAATCTTTTGCCATTTTTTAGCCTCCCTTAAGTTAAATAATTATATTTATTATACCATTATAACCTTATTTCAACAATGAAACTCACTAAATATCATGACAATTTTTATCAAAATTAATAATAACATAAATATGAATTTCCATAAAACTTTCTGTTTTCTTCTTGTTCTTTTTTATATCCTTTTAAAGCATTTATCAAAGTATCTCCAAGGAATATTATTGTTGAATAATGCAAATTAAAACTTACATAAGTATCCACCCAATAATCCAACAAATTTGCATACGACATTTTTTCTCTTAATTATGTTTTAGTACCATTATAATAAAAATCATTATATGCTTTTGCACCCTCTTTAAATGCTTCTTGTTTTGTTGGATATCCTGACTTTGATATCCATATTCTTATTCCCTCAACTGTTGCAATTTCAAATCGGTATTCATATACCTTTCCACGTTTTCTAACGCTTACCATAATTATCTCTCCTTCACTATATTAGTGAACGAAAAAATGCCAACATTTACGAATGCTGACATTTATATAACTTTGTCCACATAGTTTGTCTACGTAGATTTTTTCAATTTTTTAATTTTTCATAAATCCTTATTTAAAACTACTTTCCACAACATTGCTTATATTTTTTGCCACTTCCGCAGGGACACGGATCATTACGACCAACCTTTTTAACTCTCTTAGGTTGTTTCTTCTTTAATTTAGTTGGATCCTCAACAGCTTTGCCTTTAATAACTTGTTCTCTTTCAGTATTTTGTCTAACCTCTGCATGTAACAAAAATCTAGTAACATCCATATCAATAGTATCAAGTAAATTGTCAAACATTTCGTAACCTTCAGCCGTATAAGCACGAAGTGGATTTTCTTGACCATAACCTCTTAAATGAATACCCTCACGAAGTAAACTCATTTGATTAATATGTTCCATCCAATGTGTATCAATAACCTTTAAAGTTACTGCTTTTTCAAATTCATTACGAATCTCCTCAGGAATTTCAGATACTCTCTTATCATATTCCTTAACAACCTCATCATAAATAGTATTAGTCAAAGTATCCGCATCTAATTCCTCTAATTCCTTAATTTCGAGAGGGTCACTAAGTAAATTTTCATTAACAGATTCTAAAATCTCACTAACATCAAGACCAGTTAAATTACCATCTTCATTAACATGGTCCTTAACAAAAGCCTCTATGTGGTCATAAAAACTTTTAAATACATCATCATGAATAGATTCACTATCCAAAATTTTATTACGTCTATCATAAATAATGCCACGTTGATTATTCAAAACATCATCATATTCAAGTAAAGTTTTACGTGTATCAAAGTTGTTCCCCTCAACACGTTTTTGAGCTGATTCAATTGATTTAGATAAAGACTTACTTCTAATATTCATCTCGCCATCAAAACCAATTCTTTGAAGCATAGCCTTCGCACTATCAGTACCAAAACGCACCATTAATTCATCCTCAAACGATACACAAAATTGCGTCATTCCAGGATCACCTTGACGACCAGAACGTCCTCTTAACTGATTATCAATACGTCTAGACTCATGTCTTTCAGTACCAAGAACACACAATCCACCAAGTTCCTTAACACCTTCACCCAGTTTAATATCAGTACCACGACCTGCCATGTTAGTTGCGATTGTAACCGCACCTTTTTGACCAGCCTTCGCAATAATTTCCGCTTCACGCGCATTATTCTTCGCATTCAAAACTTCATGAGGTATACGTTCTTTCTTAAGCATATTACTCAAAAGTTCACTATTTTCAACCGCTATCGTACCCACTAACACCGGTTGCCCCTTAGTGTGCCTTTCCTTAATTTCCTTAACAATAGCCGAATACTTTCCAGCAGCAGTCGCAAAAATCAAGTCACCAAAATCCTCACGAGCTATCGGCATATTAGTAGGAATCTGGATAACATACATGTTATAAATATCTCTAAACTCTTCTTCTTCAGTTTTTGCCGTACCAGTCATACCAGCTAACTTCTTATACATTCTAAATAAATTTTGGAACGTAATAGTGGCTAAAGTCTTAGTCTCTTCATTAATCTGAACACCTTCCTTAGCCTCAATAGCTTGATGCAATCCCTCAGAAAAATTACGACCAGGCATAAGACGTCCAGTAAATTGGTCAACAATTATAATTTGGCCATCTTGAACAACATAATCAAAATCACGTTTCATACTATAATTAGCTCTCAAAGCCTGATTAATAAAATGTACCAAAGTTGTATGCTCGATATCATATAAATTTTTTAAATTAAAATATTTTTCAGCCTTTTTAATACCTTCAACATCCAAAGAAACCGCCTTGGTCTTTTCATCATATATATATCCATTATCTTCCTTTAAGGTTTTCGCAAAACTATCAGCTTGCATATATAAATTAGCTGACTTCATAGTTCCCCCAGCAATAATAAGGGGAGTCCTAGCTTCATCGATTAAAACCGAGTCAACCTCATCGATAATAACAAAATTAAGTTGTCTTTGAACACGGTCTTCAGCCTTAACAACCATATTATCCCTTAAATAATCAAACCCAATTTCATTATTAGTTGAATACATAATATCGCAGTTATAAGCTTCCCTTTTTTCCTTAGGAGAATACTCGCGGTAATTAATACCAACCGTCATCCCCAAAAACTCATAGATTTGACCCATCCACTGTGCATCACGACCAGCAAGATATTCATTAACTGTAATAATATGTACACCATCACCAGTTAACGCATTTGCATAAGCTGGCAAAACTGAGGTCAAAGTTTTTCCTTCACCAGTTTTCATTTCCGCAATATTACCATAGTGAATTGCAAGACCACCAATAAGTTGAACCCGATAAGGCTTCTCACCAATAACACGGTAAGCTGCCTCACGAGCCACCGCAAAAGCTTCGACTAAAATATCATCCAAAGTCTCGCCATTTTCTAATCTTTCTTTAAACTCTAAAGTTTTTGCCTTAAGTTCATCATCAGATAATTTACTCATTGACTCATCTAACAATTCTATTTCATCAGCAATCCCATTAAAACGTTCTAATTCTTTATATTCATGATCAAAAATTTTTTTAAAAAAACTCATAATTGTCATCCTTTCATGTCTAATAATATTGTACCAAAAAACAAACAAAAATAATAGTAAATACAAAAATAAAATTAGTAAAATAACCACCCAACTCATTATAAACAACAAGTACATCCTAATTTATTACCTAAAAATTGACATTCATTCAACACTCATAATAATTAATTATATCCATATTACAAACATTAGCCTTTCTACATTAACGCCATTTCATTATATTAAAAGTAACTTTTTCAAAAGATAATTTGTATTTTACCATTTTTTACACCCTATTAATCAGCTTCAAAAAAAGGCCACTTATTAAATAGCCTTATTAATATTTTATTTTTCTTTAATAGTTCCATAATTCCCATCTTTACGAGTATAAATCACTTCAACTTCCCCGTTTTTAGCATTTCTAAAGATAAAGAAATCATGATCAATTAATTTCATTTGTAAAATTGCTTCCTCCTCACTCATTGGTTTTAACTCAACCTCTTTACGTTTAACAATTTTAGTCTTATCCTTTTCTTCCTTTGGTACTTCAAAATCTAAAACTAAATCAGAAAATCTTTCCTTATTTCCCTTTTTACTCATACGAGTTTTATTTTTTCTAATTTGTCTTTCTAATTTATCTAAAACGAGATCAATTGCCGCAAATGGATCTTTATGAGCTTCTTCAGCACGTAAAATCATCTTTTTAGCAGGCACCGTTATTTCCACCACTTGCATAACTCCATCAGTTCTAATAACTACCGTAGCCTCAAGTCTCTCTGGATTTTCAAAATACTTATCAAGTCTACCAAGCTTAGTTTCCACATAGTTTTTAACATCGCTGGTAATTTTAAACTTCTTTCCATGAATTCTATATTCCATATTATCATCTCCTGTTTATATTATAGCACATCTAGAACAAAAAAACTATGTAATATTATGTGAAAGAAAAAAGACCACTATACCAAAGCAGTCTTAATTTCTACAACATTCTTAGCTTGAAGTCCTTTATCAGTTCTAACTAATTCAAACTCAACGTATTGACCTTCAACTAGTGTCTTATAGCCTTCAGTAAGAATTGAAGAATAATGAACAAAAATATCTTCATGGTCATTGTATTCAATGAATCCGAAACCTTTTTCATTGTTAAACCATTTAACTTTTCCTCGCATCTTAAATCTCCCTTCTAGTAATTCTTTTTACAATTTAAATATACCGCTTATGGCCAAGTATTTCAACATAAATCAAACTACAAAAATCGACAAAATTTGCAAATAACGATTAATATCACCGCGGCAACTATAATTTTACTATAAAAACGTACAAAGTGCCTAAAACATGCACCAAAGTTAACATTTTGCGTTCAAATGTCGAAAAGTGTCGTTATTTGTTATTCTACTTTTAAAATTAAAACATCATACAACACAAATTAAAAAACATTTCGGTTTTCAATATGCAAATTTTGATATCATAAAATTGCAATATATAGAAAGCAGTTGATTTTATGAAAGAGTTAGTTGTTGGAAGTTCAATGAACTTAATAAAGAAACAATACCCACAATATGATGAGATAAAGTTAGCCGAAATTAAGTATGGACTAGCCAGTATATACTTAACAATTTCTAAAACAATTGTAATTGGCGCAATTGCATTTATACTAGGTATATTGAAAGAGCTAATTATTTTTACCATCATATACAACATTTTACGAATGCCATCTTTCGGATTACATGCAACAAAAAGTTGGATCTGTTTGGTATCTTCCACCTTAATATTTATAGGAATACCTTATATATGTACATTGATTACCATACCTATATTGCTTAAAATCATTGCTGGTATAGTTGGAATATTACTAATATTTAAAAATAGCCCTGCGGATACTGCAAAAAAACCAATAATAAACCCAAAGAGAAGATTGACATACAAAATAATATCAACTGTGATAGCTATCATTTTTGTAATATTGTCAGTAACTATATCAAATGATTTTCTATCCAATAGTTTTATATTTGCTCTAATTATACAATGCTTTGTAACTTCCAAAGCTGTGTATAAACTATTTGGATTACCTTATGATAATTACAAAAATTATCAACCTTAAAAAAGAATATGGAGGGAGGAATACTATGTCATTTATAGCTTCAATTTTAGCTAACCTAGGTGGTATGTTTGCCAATGTAGGAAGCCAAGCATGCTTTACTTGATGGTGGGATGAAGAAGAAACACCAAAAAGCTTAATCAAATAAAAAATGTAGGGATTATCTCTACATTTTTATTTTTAACCTCTGAGTAAATATATTATTACTTATTCTTTTTTCATTTTCTAGAAACCCACTGTCTTCAACTATCTTATTCACCAATGACAAACCATATCCATGTCCCTTACCTTTAGTTGTATATCTTTTATTTTCTATCTTTTCAACGTCTAATTTTCCCCTAAAATTATTAGAAATATCAATACATAAATCATCGTCCATGACAAATAACTCTATATCTATTCTCCTAGTTTTCAATTCATTAACTTCTTCTATTGCATTATCTAAAAACACACCTATTACCTTACATATATCTAAAGTAATGTCCTCTCCCATTTTAATTAAATCTACAGCCCTTACACTATTAGCTATATCTAATGTATAATTTATACCTAATTCATCCATTTTACATAACTTAGAATAAATTGTGGCCCTAAGTCCACCTTCTGGTATTTTCGAAGTTTTATAAAAAACTTCTTCATTATCCATTATTTTATCCTCTATTAAATTATCAATATAACCTACTATATTTTTCGCCTTTGATTTAACCATACCTCTAATAGTTAACAATTGATTCTT